>NZ_JBHXFJ010000022.1:0-110506 GCF_042722465.1 Streptomyces sp. NPDC127098 | reverse complement strand
CCGACTCGAACGAGGACTCACCCGGGACGACGCCCTCACCCACTCCTACCGCGACTGGCTCCAAGCCGCTTGACAACCAATAGGAGCATCAACGCCGCCCGGCGAGCCCTGACTCCTCGTCCTAGATCGCGTAGCCCAGCTCGAACCAGACCCGCTTCCCCAGCGGCGATGCGGCGATTCCCCAGTCGGCGGCGAGCAGTTCGACAAGCCACAGCCCGCGCCCGTTCTCGTCGCCCGTGGCCACGTCGCCCGCGCGACGAGCCATCGGGTGGCGCGCGGACTCGTCGTAGGTGGCGACCAGCACGCGGCGGGCGTCGACGACGGTCTCGACGGTGACGAACGGGACGTCCGTGTGGGCGAAGACGTTCGTCACGATCTCGCTGGTGAGCAGTCGGGCGTTCTCGGCCAACGCGCCGTGTCCGGTGTGGGTCAGCAGCCGCACGACGTGGTCGCGCGCCAGCTTCGCGGTGTCGACGGCGTTGGGAGCCGTGAGCCAGTAGGAACGAATGGGATCGCTCGACTTCTCGGGCGGCACGACGGTCATGGGGCTTCCCCTCCCGCAGACTCGATCACAGCGACAGCACTCGGCGATCGCCGCCTAACTCACCGTGCCACCTTACGAGGTTCGCCTCACTTCTGAGGCCGCATTCACCCCATCGTGTCAGCACTTAGCTCAGAAGTGCTTCCAGCGGCCATCATGATGCCGATCGCCAGGAACGAGGAGGGCCGCATGGCATCCAAGAAGAACGTCACCGCGCGCCAGCGCCGCATCGGCGTGGAGTTGCGTCGGATGCGTGACCGGGCAGGCATGTCGATCAGCGAGGCCGCCTCGCTCCTCGGCAGCGACCGAACCAGCATCTCCAACATGGAGGCCGCACGGTTCGGCGTGAGCGGCGAACGCGTGCGCCAACTGGCCGCCAACTACGCGTGTCCGGACCAGGCTTACGTGGAGGGGCTTGCCAGCATGGCCGAGACCCGGGTCAGGGGCTGGTGGGAGGAGTACCGAGGCGTACTTCCGGCCGGGCCCGTTGACCTGGCCGAGCTGGAGTACCACGCGAAGCGCCTGACCATGGTGGACCACTTCCACATTCCCGGGCTTCTCCAGACCGAGGAGCACGCGCGTGGCGTACTACGGCTCGCGGTTCCCCAGCGGTCCGAGGTCGATCTCCTACGCCGGCTGACCCACCGCATCAAACGCAAGGCGATCTTCGAAAGGGACACCCCGACCCCCTGCCACTTCATCGTGCATGAAGCGGCGCTGCGCGCATGCCTGACCGGTCCCGACATCCAACGACGACAGCTCGACCGGTTGCTGGAGGAGAGCGAGCACGAGCATGTCACCATCCAGGTGATCCCGTTCACCGCCCCCGGATACGCCGGTGCGGGTGGAGCGTTCGCCTACGCGTCCGGCCCCGCACCCCAACTCGACACGGTGCAACTCGACAGCCCGCACGGTTCCGTCTTCCTGGACGGCGAAGACCAGTTGAGGAACTACCGGGATACGCTGGCACGAATGCAGGAGGTCGCGATGTCTCCCGACGAGTCACGCGACTTCATCTCGTCCGTACGCGACCACCTTCGGAAGGCATAGCAGCCGTGCCCGTTCTCGAATGGCGCAAGTCCTCGTTCTCCAACGAACAGGACAACTGCGTCGAGTTGGCGGTCAGCGCGCCCGCGCGACTCCTCATACGTGAGAGCGACGCTCCCGACACCGTCCTCGCCACCAACCCGGCCCGACTGCGCGCGCTGCTGCAGCGGCTCAAGGACTGACGAGCCCCGCCTCGTAGGCGGCGATGACGAGCTGTACCCGGTCCCGCGCGTCGAGTTTGGTGAGCAGGCTGGCCACGTGCGCCTTGGCCGTGCCGTGGCTGATGTGAAGGCGCGCCGCGAGTTCGGCGTTGGTCAGGCCGTGGGCGACCAGCGTCAGCACCTCGCGTTCGCGGGCCGTCACCCTGGGCAACTCCCTTGTTGTCGGCGCCGGTTCGGGACGGCGGGCGGCGAAGTCGGCGATGAGGCGGCGGGTGACGCTCGGTGCGATCAGCGCGTCGCCGGCGGCAACCACCCGCACGGCGGCGAGGATGTCGTCCAGGGCCATGTCCTTGACCAGGAAGCCGCTCGCGCCGGCGCGCAGCGAGGCGTAGACGTTGGCGTCCTCGTCGAAGGTGGTGAGGACGAGGACGCGGCTCGAAGGTACGTCGGCCGTGATCGCCCGCGTCGCCTCGATGCCGTCCATCCCCGGCATGCGGATGTCCATCACCACCACGTCGGGGCGGAGTTCCGCGGCCAGTCCGACGGCCTCGGCCCCGGTGCCGGCCTCGCCCACCGCCTCGATGCCGGCGGCCCCCTCGATCACCATGCGCAGGCCGGCGCGCACCAGCGGCTGGTCGTCGGCGAGGAGGACTCTCACGGTCATGCGGAAAGCCTAGGTCGCGGGTGAGAAGGGCGGCCGCTCCGGAGCGCCGTCCTTCTAGACTTGAACTCCGGCTGAATGCGTCTCCAGAGCGAGGGCCGATGGATCAGGGGCTGGCTGCTTTCTTGGGCGCGTCGCTGGGCGCGTTCGCCACGGGGATAGGTGCGTACATATCCGGCGTGTACGCCGGCAGGATCGAGAAGAAGCGAGCGCGCCGTCAGGCCTACACGGCCTTTCTCGCCGAGCTGAGCGTGTTCGTCGAGCAGATCACCGAGCTGCGTGACCTCATGTTCTACGCGCCCCTCAACAGCAGGGATCCGGATGCCATCAGGACGGGCCTGGCGAAGCTGGCAACTGCCCCGTCCCGCGTGAAGCTCCTGGCGCTGGGCGTCGGTCTGGAGGGTCCCCGCCACGTCTCCTCTCTCGCGAAAAGGGCGACCGACGATGTCTCGTCGCTGGTGGAGCGAATACAGTTCGCCTTCGAGCAGAACGAGTTCACAAACATGCGAGAGACGGTCGAAAGCGATTTCCAAGCACTCGATCACTTGATTACGGAGATCACGGAAGAGTCCCAGGGGCATCTATGACCGACCTCCGCTCCAGGGGGATCCGGGCGGCGACCCGGAAGCCACCGTCGGGCCGTGGCCCGGCGGTGAGCCGGCCGCCCAGGAGTTCGGCGCGTTCCCGCATGCCGGCGATGCCGTAGCCGGTTCCGCCGGTCCCGCCGGTTCCGCCCACGCCGTCGTCGTCGACCTCGACGCTCAACTCGTCGGCCAGCCAGTGAATCGTCACCCGGCAGCGGTCGGTGCCCGCGTGCCGCACCACGTTGGTCAGCGACTCCTGGACAATGCGGAAGGCCGCGTGGTCGACGGTCGGCGGCAGCGGGCGCCGTTCCCCCAGCCGGCGCACCTCCGCGTGGACGCCGGCGCCCGCCGTCGTCGCCACCAGCCGGTCCACGTCACCGAGGCCCGTGAGCGGGTCATCCTCCGGCTGTCTCAACAGGTCGAGCATGCACCGCAGTTCGCGCAGCGTCTCGCGGCTGGTGGCCTCGATCGAGTCGAGCGCGCCGCGCGCCTGCCCGGGGCTGCGGTCCAGCACCCGGCTGCCCGCCCCGGCCTGGATGGCGATGGCGCCGACGTTGTGCGCCACCATGTCGTGCAGCTCACGGGCGATCCGCAGCCGCTCGGCCGTCACCGCCGCGACGGCGGCCTGCGCCTGGAGCGCGGCGGCGTACTCCCGGCGCTGGCGGACGGTCGTGCCGGCCAGCCAGGAGAGGAGAACGGCGAGGGCCAGGCAGCCGCTCAGGCCGAGGAAGCCGACCGCGAGGGCGCGGTCCGTGCCGCCGTCCCTGACCAGGTCGAGTTGGAGCACGGTCTCCAGGACGGCGAGCGTGACGGCCGCCGCGCCCGGCCGGGGCCGCGAGGCGGCGACGCGGCCGACGAGCAGGCCGGCGACCACGAACAGCGGCCAGATCCCCTCGGCCCGCACCCCGAGCGCGGCCGCCACGGCCACCTCCACCAGCACCACCGCGAGGACCGGCAGCGGACGCCGCCAGGCCAGGACGAGCGGCGCCGCCAGCGGCACTGCCACGAGCGGCGCGCCCGTCGTCGCCGCGAGCAGCAGGCCGAGGCCGGCCGCCGCGCCCCACGGCAGCGCCGCCCGCGCGGCCGGCGGCAGGCGCTGCGGCAGCGGAACCACGGGCTCGGGGGCCCGGAGCTGGGACGACACGCGCCGATCGTAGACAGCTGTCCCCGGCCGTGGCATCGGCCCACAGACGTATGCCTCCGGGCCGACGCGGGCCCCCGGTTTCCGGCCCGGCGGCCGATGCGGCCCGGCGCGGACCTGCGGAAACGTCGTCCCCGTGATCGAAGTGAACGGACTGACCAAGCGCTACGGCGACGTGCTCGCCGTCGACGACCTCACCTTCACGGTGCGCCCCGGACTCGTCACCGGGTTCCTCGGCCCCAACGGCGCCGGCAAGAGCACCACGCTACGGATGATCCTCGGCCTGAACCGGCCGTCCGCCGGCACCGCGACGATCGAGGGGCGCCCGTTCGGTGGCCGGCGTGCCGGGCTGCGGTATGTCGGCGCACTGCTGGACGCGGGCGACGTGCACCCGGGCCGCACGGCCGCCGCGCACCTGGCCGCGCTGGCCCGCTCCAACGGCCTGCCGCGGCGGCGGGTGGCGGAGGTGCTCGACGAGGTGGGCCTGGCCGAGGTGGCGGGCCGGCGCGCCGGCGGGTTCTCGCTTGGCATGCGGCAGCGGCTCGGCATCGCGACCGCGCTGCTCGGCGATCCTCCCGTGCTGCTGTTCGACGAGCCGGTCAACGGCCTGGACCCGGAGGGCGTGCGGTGGGCGCGCGGCTTCTTCCGGCGGCTGGCCGCCGAGGGCCGCACGGTGCTGGTCTCCAGTCACCTGATGAGCGAGATGGAGCACACCGCCGACCGGCTGGTGGTCATCGGCAGGGGCGAGTTGATCGCGGACGAGACCGTCGCCGAGTTCGCCGCGCGCGGCAACGACGACCGGGTCACGGTGCGCACCCCGGAGCCGGCCGCGCTCGCCGCCGCGCTGACCGCCGGCGGCGGCACCGTCCGCGCCGACGCCACCGGGGCGCTCACCGTCACCGGCCTGCCGGCCGCCAGGATCGGCGAACTCGCCCTCGCCCACCGCGTCTCGCTGCACGAACTCGCCCCGCGTCCCGCGTCCCTGGAGGAGGCGTTCATGGCGCTCACCGCCGACCGCGCCGAGTACCTGGCGGGTGAGCGCCGATGACCGCCCGCGACCTGCTCGCCGCCGAGTGGATCAAGCTGTGGTCGCTGCGTTCGACCCGCTGGCTGCTGGGCCTCGGCGCGCTCGCCCTGATCGCGATCGCCGCGCAGAGCGCCGCCACCACCTACCAGCAGTGGCCCGGGTTCGGGCCCACCCAGCGCGCCCACTACGACCCGATGTCGGAGGCGTTCAGCGGCTTCTCGGTGGCGCTGCTGATGATCGGCGCGGGCAGTGTGGGCGCGCTGGCGATCGTCGGCGAGTACGCCACCGGGCTGATCCGCACCACCCTCACCGCCGTGCCGGCCCGCCACCGGGTGGTGGCGGCCAAGGTGACCGTGCTGGCCGGCGTCTCGCTCGCCGCCGGGGCGGTCGTCTCGCTCGGCGCCTTCGCCGTCAGCCAGGCCGTCGTCTCGGGGCGCGGCGTCGGCCTGTCCCTCACCGACCCGGGCGTGCCGCGCGTGCTGGCGGCCCACGCCCTGCTCGCGCCCGTGTCGGCGCTGGTCGGCCTGGGCCTCGGGGCGCTGCTCCGGCACACTGCGGCCGCGGTCGTCAGCACCTGCGCCGCGCTCGTCATCGTGCCTGGCTTCTTCAAGCCGAGCGTCCACCAGTGGGCCAACGAGCTGTACGGCCTGTTCCCCTACTACGCCTGGCGCGGCACGCTCTCCCTGCTCGCCCCGCGCGACTCCCCCGCCCTGCCGTCGATCGCCGACTCGTGGCTGGCCTACGCCCTGTGGCCACTGGCCGCCGCGGTGGTGGCCGTGGTCGTGGTCCGGCGCCGCGACGTGTGACGTGTCCGGCCGCCGGGGCGGCTGGTTGACTGCGAGCCATGGAGACCGTCAAGCCACCCGCACTCGCGCCGGGCGCCCATGTCGGCGTCGTCGCCACCTCCTCGCCGCTCACCGCAGAACAACTGCGCCGCGTCACCGGCCATTTCGAGGCGCGCGGCCACCCCGTCAAGGTCGCCCCCGGCGTGCTCGACCGGCTCGGTTTCCTCGCCGGCACGGCGGAACGCCGGGCGGCCGGCGTGATGGCGATGTTCGCCGATCCCGACGTCGGCCTGGTCGTTCCGGCGAACGGCGGGGCCGGCGCGGAACATCTGGTGGACCGTCTCGACTACGCGACGATCCGGGCCAACCCGAAGCTCTTCACCGGCTTCAGCAACCCCACGAGCCTCAACAACGCGATCTGGGCCGCCGCCCGGGTACCGACCGTGCACGGCATCAGCGGGTTCCAGTTCTTCCCGTCCACCGCCGAGCCCTGGACGGAGAACGCGTTCTGGGCCATGGCCACCGGTCCCGTCACCGGCCACGAGGTCGCCGGCCCGCACTGGCGCGTCCACCGCGCCGAGCGCCCGCGCGTCTCGGGGCACGTCGTGGGCGGCAATCTCACGGCTTTCAGGACCCTGGTGGGCACCAGGTGGATGCCGCCGACCGCCGGGTCGATCCTGCTCATCGAGGCGATGACGGCCACCTTCGAGAGCATCGACACCGCCCTCACCCACCTCAGACTCGCCGGCGTCTTCCGCGACATCGCGGCCCTCGTCATCGCCGCCCCCGCCGACTGGCCCCGCGAGAACGCGCCGGACGCCGACGTCGACGAACTGGTCCTGCGCTGCGTCGGCGACGGCTTTCCCGTCGTCACCAACGTCGAGTACGGCCACCAGCCGAGGAAGATCCAGTTCCCGATCGGCTGCCGCGTCGAGTTCGACCTGCACGGCCGACCACCGGTGCTGCGCTACCTCGAAGACCTCGTCCGGGTGTGAGCCGGCGCGGAGCGTGCCCGTCCGCCGTCACCGATCAGGACCCACCACGGGCCGCCACTCGCGCACGCCGACCACCCGCACGCCCGGGGAGCGGTAGTACGGGTCGGCGGCCATGATCCGGTCCACCTCCTCCCGGTCTCCCGGGAAGACCAGCAGGGCCCCGCTGTCGTCCGCGAAGGGTCCGGCGGCCAGCAGGCGGCCCTCCGCGTGCAGTCGGGTCAGCAGCGCCCGGTGGGCGGGGCGGGCGGCGAGGCGTTCCGGCTCGGGGCCGAAGGCGAGTTCGACGATCAGCATGCGGGTGACGGTACGGTCGGCCGGGTGAGCCCGTCTGTATCAGCCGATACACCGCCGCCGCACGCGGCGCTCGGCGCCGTCCCGCTGCTGGCCGGCGTCCCGGACGACCGGCTGCGCGAACTGTGGGCCGCCAGCCTGCGGCGCCGCCACCCGGCAGGGCAGACGCTGCGGCACGCCGGCGCGCCGGCGACCCACCTGCTGCTCCTGCTGCGCGGCACGGTCGCCGCCACCGGCCACACCGCCGCCGGCCGGACCGTCCGGCACGGCGAGTGGACAGGACCGCGCGCCCTCGACAAGGTCGCGGTGATCGACGGCCTCGGCCACACCGCCACACTCACCGCCGTCACCCCCTGCGCGGTGGCGGCGCTGCCGCGCGACCGCTTCCTGGCGCTGACGGACGACGCCGCGTCCGTCAGGAGACACGTGCTGTGGGTGCTGGCCGCCGAGGCCCGCCACCAGCAGGCCCGCTTCACCGCCACCGCCACCCTCCCGGCCGAGGCCCGCCTCGCGGCCTGGCTGCTCACGGAGGCCGCGACGCGGCGCGACACGGTGATCCCGGTGGGCACCCAGCAGGACCTCGCCGACCTGCTCGGGGTCAGCCGCGTCACCGTCAACCGGGCCCTGGCCCGGCTGCGCCGGGACGGCCTGATCGCCCCGGCCGGCCGGGCGGTGCGGGTGCTGGCGCCTGAGCTGCTGCGGCTCAGGGCGGCCAAGGGTGCTTGAAGGCGGGTGCTTGAAGGCCGGCCCTCACTCCGGGCGACCGCCGACGAGCTTGTCCATCATGCGCTCCAGCGGACCGTTGTCCCCGAGGAAGCTCTTGACCGATGCTTCGGTGTTCTCGATCGCCGAGAGGTCGGACCACCGAAGCGACCACCCGGCCTCGCTGCTCAGCTGGCCGAGAAAAGCCCGCTGAGCCCGGCCGTTCCCCTCCCGGAAGGGGTGGAGAGCGTTGACGTCGCCGTACAGCGCCGCGATCTCTCTGACGAAGTCCGCTCTCGGCAAGCCGCGCAACCAGTTCGCGGACCGGAGTCGCCCGAAGACCTCGTCGGCGTACGCACGTATGGTGCGGACGGGACAGAAGGAGGTCCACTTCGTGAGGTCGACCGTGCGCAGTTCGCCGGCCCAGGGGTAGACGTCGCCGAAGATCACGCTGTGGAAACGCTGCAGATGAGCCAGGTCGTAGTCGCCGGGCAGCGGTCGACTCGTCAAGAGTGCCAGGCGGGCGCGCGAGATGTCCGCCTCCGCCTCGCTCAACGCCCGGGGGTCCGTGATCCCCAGCTTGTTCCGTAAGGCGCCGCTCGGCAGAAGGTAGGGGTCGCTCATCCAGCCCGCCGGTTCTCCTGGCCTCGATGGCGCGCGATGGCTCGGGCGACCATTTCCTCACCCGAGATCTCTCCCCGCACCCAGGCGTCGGCGTCCCGGTCGGCGGCGCCCGATGTCCTGAGCCCCTCCGCCGCCACCGATGCAGTGGCCGACTCGACCGCGAGCCGCCTCTCGCGCTTCTCGACCAGCGCCTCGAAAGCCTCGACGGACAACAGCACACCCTGCGGCTTTCGGTGCGCCCCGATCAGCACGGGCTCGGCCTCGGGGCCCGCGGCACTCAGCTCGGCCAGTATCTGCGAGAGCCCCTTGCGCGCGTCACCGACGGTGACGACCTCAGGAATGTCCATGGCTCCACCCTACCCGAAATCTGTACATGTTTACGTACAGATTTCGCGGCCTCCAGAGCCCGCCGCCACGTCGCCGCCGTCGTCAGTCCGCCCCGCCCGGGGGTGTTCGTCCCGTCACCCCGGGCGGGGCGGAGTCTCGGTCGCGCCCTACCGAGGGCGGCTCACAGGGTGTGCTCGCGGTAGCGGGCCACGGTCTCGGCCAGGACCTCGTGGCCGTCCCGCGCCCAGAGTCCGTCGTTGAAGATCTCCACCTCCACCGGGCCCCGGTAGCCGGCCGCGGTGACCCGCTCGCGGAACCAGCGGAAGTCCACCGAGCCGTCGCCCAGTTGCCCGCGGCCCGTGAGGACGCCCGCCGGCAGCGGGGTGGTCCAGTCGGCGTACTGGAAGCAGTGGATGCGCCCGCCCGCGCCCGCGCGGGCGATGCCGGCGGCGATCGTGTCGTCCCACCACAGGTGGTAGGTGTCGACGACGATCCCCACCTGCTCGGCCGGGAAGCGCTCCGCCAGGTCGAGCGCCTGGGCCAGCGTGGAGACCACGCAGCGGTCCGCCGCGTACATCGGGTGCAGCGGCTCGATCGCCAGCCGGACGCCGCGCTCGGCCGCGTACGGCGCCAGTTCGGCCAGCGCGTCGGCGATCCGCTCCCGCGCGCCCGGCAGGTCGCGGCTGCCGGCCGGCAGGCCGCCGGAGACCAGGACCAGGGTGTCCGTCTCCAGTTCGGCCGCCTCGTCGATCGCCGCCCGGTTGTCGGCCAGGGCGGCGGCCCGCTCGGCCGGGTCGATGGCCGTGAAGAAGCCGCCCCGGCACAGCGAGGTCACCGTGAGGCCGGCCTCGCGGACCAGCCGCGCGCTGGCGGCCAGACCGTGCTCGGCCACCGGCTCCCGCCAGAGGCCGACGCCGGGCACGCCCAACTCGACGAGTCCCTTGACCAGTTCGGGCAGGGACAGCTGCTTCACCGTCATCTGGTTGATGGAGAAGCCGGTGAGGTCCACGGCGTCGGTCATCAGGCACCCACCCCGTACACGGCCAGCAGTCGGCCCATCCGGTCCCGCGCCGTCTCCGGGTCGGGGAAGAGACCGAGCCCGTCGGCCAGCCGGTAGGCCCGCGCGAAGTGCGGCAGCGAGCGCGCCGACTGGAGGCCGCCCACCATGGTGAAGTGCTCCTGGTGCCCGGCCAGCCAGGCCAGGAACACGACGCCCGTCTTGTAGAAGCGGGTCGGCGCCCGGAAGAGGTGCCTGGACAGCGGCACGGTCGGGTCGAGCGCGGCCCGGAAGCCCGCCACGTCGCCGGTGTCCAGCGTCCGCACCGCCTGGGCCGCCAGCGGCCCGAGCGGGTCGAAGATGCCCAACAGGGCGTGGCTGAAGCCCTGTTCGTCGCCGGCGATCAGCTCGGGGTAGTTGAAGTCGTCGCCCGTGTAGCAGCGCACCCCGTCCGGCAGCCGGCGCCGCAGCTTGATCTCGCGCTGGGCGTCGAGCAGCGAGACCTTCACGCCGTCCACCTTGTCCGGGTGGGCGGCGATGATCTCGACGAACGTGTCGGTGGCCGCGTCCAGGTCCTCGCTGCCCCAGTAGCCGGTCAGCGCCGGGTCGAACATCGGCCCGAGCCAGTGCAGGACCACCGGCTCGGCGGCCTGCCGCAGCAGCCCGCCGTAGACCTCGGCGTAGTCTTCGGGTCCCGCGGCGGTGGCGGCCAGCGCCCGGGAGGCCATCAGGATGGCCTGCGCGCCGGTGGACTCGACGAGCGCGAGCTGCTCCTCGTAGGCCGCCCGCACGGCGGCCAACGAGGTTGTTCCGGGCGCGAGTTGGTCGGTGCCGACGCCGCAGGCGATCCGGCCGCCGACCGCCTTCGCCTCGGCGCCCGAGCGGCGGATCAGCTCGGCCGCGCCGGCCCAGTCGAGGCCCATGCCGCGCTGCGCGGTGTCCATCGCCTCGGCCACGCCGAGGCCGTGTGACCACAGGTGCCGGCGGAACGCCAGCGTGGCGTCCCAGTCCACGGCCGCCGGGTCGTCGGGCGTCACGTCGGCGAACGGGTCGGCCACCACGTGCGCCGCCGAGTAGACGATGCGGGACGCCAGCGGCGGGGCGCCCGAGGGGTCGAAGACGGCGGGCTCGGCGCGCGGCTCGTACTCGACCAACGCGCCCGTGTCGTCGGGCAGTCGGATGGTCCGGGTCATGATGCGGGCACCCCCTACAGGCTCAGCTCGGGAACGGGCAGCCGGCGGCCCTCGGCGGACGACCGCAGGCCGAGCTCGGCCAGCTGCACGCCCCGCGCCCCCGCCAACAGGTCCCAGCTGTACGGCTCGTCGAGCACCACGTGGCGCAGGAACAGCTCCCACTGCGCCTTGAAGCCGTTGTCGAACTCCTCGTTGTCCGGGACCTGTTGCCACTGGTCGCGGAAGACCTCGGTGGCCGGCAGGTCCGGGTTCCACACCGGCTTGGGGGTGGCGGAACGGTGCTGCACCCGGCAGTCGCGCAGCCCGGCGACGGCCGAGCCCTCGGTGCCGTCGACCTGGAACTCCACCAGCTCGTCGCGGTTGACCCGCACCGCCCAGGAGGAGTTGATCTGCGCGATGGCGCCGCCGGCCAGCTCGAAGACGCCGTAGGCCGCGTCGTCGGCGGTGGCCTCGTACGGCTTGCCGTTCTCGTCCCAGCGCTGCGGGATGTGGGTGGCGGCAAGCGCCTGCACGCTCTCCACCCGGCCGAAGATGTCGTGCAGCACGTACTCCCAGTGCGGGAACATGTCGACGACGATGCCGCCGCCGTCCTCGCTGCGGTAGTTCCACGACGGGCGCTGGGCGGCCTGCCAGTCGCCCTCGAACACCCAGTAGCCGAACTCGCCGCGCACGGACAGGATCCGGCCGAAGAAGCCGCCCTCCACCAGGCGCTTGAGCTTGCGGAGCCCGGGCAGGAACAGCTTGTCCTGCACCACGCCGTGCTTGATGCCGGCGTCGCGGGCCGCGCGGGCGAGGCGCAGCGCGCCGTCGAGCCCGGTGGCGGTGGGCTTCTCGGTGTAGATGTGCTTGCCGGCGGCGATGGCCTTGGTCAGGGCCTCCTCGCGGGCCAGGGTGACCTGCGAGTCGAAGTAGACGTCGACGCTGTCGTCGGCCAGCACGGCGTCGAGGTCCGTGCTCACGGCCTCCGGGTCGAGGCCGTGCCGCTCGGCGAGCTCGCGCAGCGCGTGCTCCCGGCGGCCGACCAGTATCGGCTCCGGCCAGATCACCGTGCCGTCGCCCAGGTCGAGGCCGCCCTGCTCGCGGATCGCGAGGATCGAACGGACCAGATGCTGGCGGTATCCCATCCGCCCGGTGACGCCGTTCATGGCGATCCGGACGGTCTTTCGCGTCGTCATGCCCCTGCCTCCCACACGGCCTGCTTTCCGCGCCACCGAGTCGCCCCCGATTCAGTAAGCGCTTTCTATCGAGAGAGACGCTAACCTCTCCCCACCGGCTTGGACAAGTGTGGGAGCAGAGCATGTCCGTAACGCTGGCGGATGTCGCGGCCCGCGCTGGGGTGTCCGCGGCGACCGTGTCACGCGTACTCAACGGCAACTACCCGGTCGCGGGTGAGACCAGGAGCCGGGTGCTGCGCGCGGTCGAGGAGCTCGAGTACGTGGTCAACGGCCCGGCCTCCGCGCTCGCCGCCGCCACGTCCGACCTGGTCGGGGTGCTGGTCAACGACATCGCCGACCCGTTCTTCGCGGTGATGGCGAGCGCCGTCCAGTCGGAGATGAGCCCGGCCGCGGACGGCACCGGGCTCAGCGGCCAGAAGATGGCGATCATCTGCAACACCGGCGGCTCCCCTGAGCGCGAGCTCACCTACCTCACGCTGCTCCAGCGCCAACGCGCCGCCGCCGTGGTGCTCACCGGCGGCACGGTCGAGGACCCGGCGCACACCGAGGCGCTGGCCACCCGGCTGCGGCGGCTCTCCGACGCCGGCACCCGGGTGGTGCTGTGCGGCAGGCCGCCGCTGCCGGGCCACGACGCGCTCACCGTCACCTTCGACAACCGCGGCGGCGCCCGGCGGCTCACCGAACACCTGCTCTCCCTCGGCCACCGGCGGCTCGGCTACCTCGCGGGGCCCACCGCCCGCACCACCACCCGGCACCGTCTCGAGGGCCACCACGCGGCGCTGAGCGAGGCCGGCCTGGCCGGCGAGGCGACGCTGACCGTGCACGGCGCCTACGACCGGGCCTCCGGCTACGACGGGGCGCTTGAGCTGCTGCGCCGCGAGCCGCGCCTGACGGCGATCCTGGCGGCCAACGACACGGTCGCCCTCGGCGTCTGCGCGGCGCTGCGCGACCGTGGCCTGCGGATCCCGCAGGACGTCTCGGTCACCGGCTTCGACGACCTGCCGTTCGCGGTCGACGCGACCCCGGCGCTGACCACCGTCCGCCTGCCGCTCGCCGACGCCGGCGCCCGCGCCGGCCGCCTGGCCCTCGACCGCGAGACGCCCCCGGTGGGCGGGGTCGCCACCTACCACGCCGACCTCATGGCCCGCGCCTCCACGGCCCCGCCGAGCCGGACCGGGCCATAGGCCCGGAACGAGCCGCGCGGACCGTCCGGAACCCGCGCCGGCCCTGCCGGCCGCGGCACGCGCCGGCCCGGCTTCGCCCGGTCGGGCCACCGCCAGTGCGGTGCGCACATGGCACGGCGGCCGGCGGCGTCCGGCCGAGGGCTCATAGCCGGCCTCGGTGATCCCGGGCGTCGCGGCGTCCGCGCCAGGTCGTCCGGCCGGCCGCCACTGGTGCGGCACGCGCACCGCACGCCACCCACCTGGCCGCCGCAAGGAACGCCCGCCCGGCACAACCGCCCCGGCGCGAAGCGCCGGCGGCGGCGGCGCACGGACCGTGCCGCCACCCCGTCGCCGACCCGCCAGTACGGCACGCGCGTCCCCGGCCCGGCCGCCAAGCCGTGCGCACCGCAGGCCACCGCCCCGGCCTCCGCCGGCCGCAAAGCGGTGCGCGAAGGAACACCCCGCCGTACCTCGAAGCCCGCCGGCCACGGCGGGCCGCCGTACAGCCGCAAACCGGCAGCCAGCAGCAGGCGTCCCCGCACTGCTGGCCCGGCCGCAAGGCCGTGCACACGACCACCCCGCCGTTCGACGAAGCCCGCCGGCCGCCAGGCCGGCGGCGGCCGGCGCAACCGCCGGCGGCGCTCCGCGCCGGCGGTATCCGACCGGCGAGGGGAGGCCCGCGCGGTTACGGTTGACGGGTGGCTTGGCTACCGGATCGCGTTCGTCGCGGTGGCGTGCTGACGCTGCTGCTCGTCTGCCTCGCGCTGGTCGCGGCGGTCTCGGTCTACGACGCCCAGCTGAGCGGCCGGGTCAGGTGGGCCGGCTTCACCGCCCTGGCGCCGGTCGTGGCCGGGGCGCTGCTGCCGTTCTGGCCGACCCTGGTGGTCGGCGCCGTCGCGCTCGGCACCAATCTGATCATCTACGGGCTCCTCCCCAGCGACGTCACCTTCGTCTCCCGCCTCTTCGCCGTCGGCATCGTGGCCATCGGCGTCACGCTCGGGATCACCGTCTGCCGGGTGCGCCTCGACCGCGAGCAGCGGGTGCGGGGGCTGACGATCGCCAGGGAGCGGCTCAGCCTGTTGACCGTGGCCAGCCAGCAGGTCGGCTCGACCCTCGACGTGTCCCGCACCGCCCAGGAGCTGGCCGACGTGGCCGTCCCCCGATTGGCGGACTTCGTGTGCGTGGACCTCTTCGACCCGGTGCTGCGCGGCGAGGAGCCCGAGCCCGGGCCGGTCCACGGCCCGCTGCGGCTGCGGCGGGTGGCACAGCAGTCGGTGCTCGAGGGTGTCCCGGAGGCCGTCGTCGCCCCGGGGGACGTCGCCCACTACCCGGAGGAGTACATCCTGTCCCGCTGCCTGGCCGAGGGCCGGGCGGTGCGCGAGCCGATGCGGCTGGCGGGCGACCGTCTCCCGGAGTGGCTGGAGCTGGATCCCAAACGCGCGGAGCACGCCAGGAAGTTCGGCTTCAACTCCGGCATCGCCGTCCCGCTGCGGGCCCGCGGCACCACCATGGGGGTCGCGGTGTTCATCCGGCACCAGCGGCAGGAGCCGTTCGACGACGACGACCTGCTGCTGGCCGAGGAGGTCTGCGCCCGGGCCGCCGTCTGCGTGGACAACGCCCGCCGCTACACGCACGAGCACCGCACCGCACTGACGCTGCAACGCAGCATGCTGCCCCGGCGGCTGCCCCGTCTTGCGGCGGTCGACGTGGCGACGCGCTACCTGCCGGCCGGCGGCCAGGCCGGGGTGGGCGGCGACTGGTACGACGTCATCCAGCTCTCCGGCGCCCGGGTGGCGCTGGTGGTGGGCGACGTGGTCGGGCACGGCCTGTACGCCACGGCCACCATGGGCCGGCTGCGCTCCGCGGTGCGGACGCTCGCGGACATCGACCTGCCGCCCGACGAGCTGCTGACCCACCTGGACGACGTGATGATCCGGCTCCGCGCGGAGACCGAACAGGACAGCCCGGGCGGCGGGTTCAGCGCCACCTGTCTGTACGCCGTCTACGACCCGGTCTCCCGCGCCTGCACGGTCGCCAGGGCCGGGCACCCGCTGCCCGCGCTGGTACTGCCCGAGGGCCGGGTCGACCAGATCGAGCTGCCGGCCGGACCGCCGCTCGGCATCGGCGGGCTGCCGTTCGAGTCGGCCGAGTTGCTGCTGCCCGAGGACAGCGTGCTGGTGATGTTCACCAACGGCCTGCTGGAGTCCAGGTCCGACGGGACGACCGGCGGCATCGCGGAGCTGCGGGAGGCGCTGTCCCAGCCGGTGACGTCGCTGGAGTCGGCGTGCGACGCGCTGCTGAAGACGATGCTCCAGGAGGGGCCGCGGGACGACGTGGCGCTGCTGCTTGCCCGCACGCACGCGCTCGACACGGCGCACGTGGCGACATGGGACGTGACGCCGAGCCCGGAGGCGGTGGCCACGGCGCGCGAGCTGGCCACCGGTCAGCTGGCCGAATGGGGGCTCGCGGAGGCGGCGTTCACCACGGAGCTGGTGGTGAGCGAGCTGGTGACCAACGCCATCCGGCACGCCGGCGGGCCCATCCAGCTGCGGGTGATCCGCGAGCACGGCCTGATCTGCGAGGTGTCGGACGGCAGCAGCACCTCGCCGCACCTGCGCCGGGCGCGGGTGTACGACGAGAGCGGGCGCGGTCTGTTCATCGTGGCGCAGCTGACCGAGCGTTGGGGCACCAGGCAGACGAGCAGCGGCAAGACGATCTGGGCGGAGTTCTCGCCGGACGCCCCGCTGCCGGTGTGAGGCCGTGCGCGGGTCCCTGACCCGGTGCCGTTGTCGGTGGCGTGTGGCAGGCTCGACGGCATGACCGACACGACGCGCCCCCTGGCCAGCGGGCCGCTGGGCATCCGGCTGCTGGCGTTCGACCGCCTCCCGGAGGGCAGCGAGTTCGCCGACGCGCGCGTCGGGTACTGCCTGGTCGCGGTGGAGCGCGGCGACCGGGTGCTGCTGGTCCTCGACCGCGGCCGGGGGTGCTGGGAGCTGCCGGGTGGCGGCATCGAGCCGGGGGAGACGCCGCGCCAGGCCGCGGCCCGTGAGCTGCGGGAGGAGGCGGGGCTCTCCCTGGCCCCCGAGGAGTTGCGCTTCGCCGGCTTCGCGCTCACCGCCTTCGCCGACAAGCCGGAGCTGCGCGGCGCCGTCTTCCGGGCCGAGCTCCCCGAGACCGCCGGGGCCGGCGAGCCGGCCGGGTTCACGCCCAACGAGGAGATATCCGCGATCAGCTGGTGGGACGGCGAGGCGCCGCTGCCCGGCGGGACCCTGCAGACGGTGGACGCGGTTCTGGCCGAGCTGGTGCGCGGGGGCCCGGAGGGCGCGTAGCGTGGCCGCATGGCGAGAGCGGACGGCTTCGCGTACGACGTGCGGGCGGACGGCAGCGTGCGGATCACCCACCGGGGGCGGGTGGCGGCGGTGCTGCGGGGCGAGCGCGCGCGGGAGTTCCTGGCGGCGGTCGCCGCGCCGGGCGGGGATCCGCAGCTGGTGATGGCCCGCTGGACGGGGAACTACCGGCGGGGCAACGAGCGCACGGCCCGCGACCACCCACGCAACCATTAGTCGTCCGACGGCTCAGCAGCGACCCCGATGGGCTGGGCAGGCCCCGAACAGGTCGTGCAGCAGCGGGTAGAAACGGCGGCGCGCGGCCCGGCGGAGGTAGTCCACGCCGCTGGTCCCGCCGGTGCCGGGCGCGTCGCCGATGAGGCGGGCGGCGAGGTCGGCGTGGCGGGTCCGCCAGGCGACGACCTCCTCGTCGTACGCGTACAGGTGGGCCGCCAGCCGCCGCAGCTCGCCGGTACCGGGCTCCCGCCCGGCGGCGACCCGGGCCAGGGCCGCGGGCAGACTGTCTTCTCCCACGGCTTCCCCCACATCCCGCCCGCCGACGTCCGGTTCGCGCAGGAGGTGCCGGAAACCGTCCCACACGCTGGGCTCGGCCAGGCGTCGCAGCACCGCGTCCCGTTCCTCGGGTCCCAGGCCGGCGCAGGCCCGCTCAGGCGGGTCGGGCGCCTCCCGCCCGGAGAGGAACTCCAGCTCCCGGAACTGGGCCGACTGGAGCCCGCTGGCCGGCGCCAGCGCGTCGCGGAACCCGGCGAAGTCGGCCGGGGTCATGAACTCCAGGACGGCCAGTTGCTCCAGCAGCACCCGGCCGACGACGTGGATCCGTTCGAAGACGCGGGACGCCGCGGCGGGCCGGCCGGCGAGCATCTCGTCGCGCACCAGTTCCAGGTCGGCCAGCAGCAGCTTGAACCACAGCTCGTAGGTCTGGTGCGTGACGATGAACGCCAGCTCGTCCCGGGCGGGCGGCCGCACCACGGGCACCTGGGCGGCGAGCAGGTCGGCCAGGCGCAGGTAGCCGCGGTAGGTCAGGGGGCCGGACGGCGGTAACCCGGACGGGGACGCCGGTGCGGAGGAGGCGGTCGCCATGGTCACTCGCCCCCGTCCCCCGCCACCAGCCCGTGGCGGACGAACTCCTCGTAGGCACCGGGCACGTCGAAGACCCCGGCGGAGCGGCACATCCGCACGGTGGACCGGGTGATGGAGCGGATGCGCTCCCGGTCGGTCGCCAGGTGGTCGTCGACGACCGCGGCGATGACGTCGGCGTCGACCCCGGCCAGGGCGAGGGACGCGCGGGCCGGCCCGAGGTCGGCGGCGAGGCAGTCGTGGATCAGGGCGGGCAGGGCGTGGGCGGCCAGGGCGCGGTGCCGGGCGTCGAGCGCGTGCCACAGCCGGTGGAAGTAGCCGGAGAAGAAGCGGTGGTGGCGGCCCTCGTCCCGGGCGTGGTCCCGCATGAGGTCGCGGACCGTCGTGATGACCGTGGTGTCGCCGGGCAGCTCGTTGAGGACGGCGGTGATCAGCGTCTCGAAGACGACGACCTGTAAGAGCCCGGCGAGGACCGGTTCGCCGGGCAGCAGCCGGTTGGCCGTCGTGGCGAGCCGGTCGACGAACCGGCCGTAGTCCCAGTCGGGTACCGGCACGCCGGTGGTGTCGGCGATCTGGTGGGCCAGGTCGAGGCTGTAGAGGGCGTGGTAGCCCTCGTCGCAGTAGACCTTGAACGCGTCCAGCCGGTCGTCCGGGGTCAGTTCGACGCCGCTGCGGCCGTTGGCGATCCGCTCGGCCGCGGTGTTGACGACCCGCGTCTCCATGTGGGTGGTCGATATCAGGAACTGGTACAGGTGCCGCAGCGCGAGCGCGGAGCGCTGATGCCGGTCAAGGCCGGCCAGGAGCGGGTGGTCGAGGAAGGGCACCAGGCGTTCGGGGAAGAAGACCTTGCCCTGGTCGCTCTCGTCGTGGAAGGTCCGGCGTACGCCCGAGCGCACCCCCGCGGCGGTGTACCACTCGGCGAAGGGGCCCGTCGCTCCGGCGTCTGCGCCGTCCGGGGCCGGTGTGGCGGTCGTCATCTCCTGCTGTACTCCGTCATCGTGTCCGTCGGGTCGGTGGTCTTCGCCGCGTGCGCGCGGCGAGCAGTCCGCCCAGGCGCTCGACGGCCACGCGGACGGTGGTGGGTTCGGTGGTGTGGCACATCCGGAACCAGCCGGGTTCGGGGGCCGCGAACATCCCGCCGGGCAGCATGCTGACCCGACGGTTCTCGAACAGCTCGCGCCACAGGGCCTCCTCGGCCGCGTGCCCGGTGTCGGGGCCGGACGCGCCGGCGGGCAGGGCCGCCCGCAGGTCGAGCCACACGGAGAAGCCCGCCTCGGCCGGCAGGTGCGGCACGCCGTGGTGCTCCAGCGCGCCGGTCGCGGCGGCGTAGGAGGCGCCCAGCCGCCGTCGCCCGGCGGCCAGGTACCGCGCGACCCAGCCGGGGTCGTCGGTCAGCAGCCACGCCAGCAGTTCCTGGGTCTGGGTGGACAACGGCGCGAAGTAGGCCAGTTCACGGGCCGCGGCCAGGACGTCCGGCGCCGTGGTGTGCAGGACGCCCGCCTTGAAGCCGGGGAGGGCGAAGTCCTTGGCGAAGCCCCACACCACATGGACCCGTTCCGGGGGCAGCGGCGAGCCGGTGGCGGCGTCGGCCGCGCTGACGAACCGCCGGGGCCCGAAGACGCTGTGGGCGTACAGCTCGTCGCTGATGACGTCGAGGTCAAGGTCGGCGGCCACGGCCAGCAGCCGGCCCAGGTCCTCCGCCGGGTAGACCTGTCCCAGCGGGTTCGACGGCGACGACAGCGCCAGGGCCCGCACGGGGACGCCGTCGCGCCGGGCGCGGTCCACGGCGTGGCGAACGGCGTCCGGCGCGAGGGCGAACCCGTCGGCGGGCGACAGCGGGGCGGGCAGCAGCCGGGCGCCGGACCGGCCCGCGAGGTCGACGTCGAACGCCCCGTAGTAGGGGGCCGGGACGACGATCCCGTCGCCGGGGTCGCACAGCGCGGTGGCGACGACGTCCAGCGCGGTGGTGGCGCCCGCGACGACCACGAGGTGGCCGGGGTCCACCGGGGTGGCACGTGAGGTGGCCGACAGGAAGGCGGCGATCGCCTCGCGCAGCCGGGCCGAGCCGTGGAGCGGCGCGTACCGGGTGGTGGCGGCGTCGGGCGGCGGAGCCTCGGCGAGGCGGGGCGCCAGCAGGTCCGCCACGAGCCGGTTCTCGGCGGTGCCGAGGTTGACGTAGCCGCCGGGGTTGCGTTCCGGGTGGTACGGGTCGGCCTCGGCGCGGAAGTGCGCGGCGGCGATGGGCGGTGACGCCTTGACCAGCCGGCCCGCCTGTCGGGACACCATCGTCACCACCCCCGCCAGGACTGCCCGGTCCAGTCGTCGTGGCCCGGGGTGCGGTCCAGGGCGGCCGGGTCGCTGCCAAGACCGAGCGAGGCGTCGACGACGGCCCCCCGCAGGATCCGGGCCGGCTCCTCGCACAGCCACCACAGGACGTCGGCGACCTCAGCGGGCTCGATGAGCCTTCCGCCGGGCAGCCCCGAGGTGAAAGCCCGCAGCCGGTCAGGGCCCAGGCCGTCGAGGGTGCTGGCGCGGAACATCCCGGTGTCGACGGCCCCCGGGCACACCGCGAACACGTCGACCGGCAGGGCCGACCACTGGGCCGCCAGGTGCCGCGTCAGGTAGGCGACGGCGGCCTTGCTCATGCCGTCCGCCACGTCGAACTGGGGGAACACGGCGACGCCGCCGCCGACGCTGGAGACGTTGAGGACCTTGCCGTAGCCGCGGGCGATCATCGCGGGGGCGAACTGCCGCACCAGCCAGAGCGGCCCGAGGCAGTTGACGCGCAGGAACGCGGCGTCCCGGTCGGGGCCGGGCTCCGGCGCGTGGCGGGCCACGGTGGCCGAGCCCACGGCCGCGTTGTTGACCAGGACGTCCACCCGGCTGCCGGTGAGCGCCCGGCCCAGTTCCTCGTGGCTGTCCCGTTCCCCCTGCCGGAAGGCGAGCGCCGTGACCTCGTGGCCCTCGGCCGCCAGCTCCGTCACCAGCTCCTCCGCCGGTCCGGCACCGCTGTGGTAGGTGAAGAACACCCGATCCCCGGCGCGGGCGAACCGGCGCACCGCGGCCGCGCCGATGCCGCGCGACCCCCCGGTGACCAGTACGCCGCGACGCGTCCGCGCGTCCGTGTCCGCATTCGTCTCCCGCACGGGTCCTTCCTACCGACGGTCGGCGGGTGAAGTCCCCGAAGTCGTCGGCAGCCGCGACGACTTGTTCAAGTCACCGGTGAGCAGCGCGACTTGTCCATGTCGGCGGGCCGCCGCAGGCCGTCCCGCTGCTAGGGTCTGTCTGATGATTCCCGGTGGATCAGCGAGCGGCGAATGGCTCCCCCAGCTAACGGCCCCCAGCTAACGCTGGGAGGTGCCCCCAGGGAGGTGCCCCCATTCGCTGGCAAGGCGCCCCACGCGGCGGAGCCGCACGTCGGCCGCAGCGCAGCTCGTACTTGGCCGTACTCGCGCGATTCGGCAACGCAGCCTGGGGGCACCTCCCGGACGGAGTCTGGGGGAGGGATGCTAGCCGTCGCGAGCCCGCCGGGGATTGTCAGACAGGCCCTAGGGTCGCGGCGCCGAGAGGAGGTTCCGCGTGACCGAGGCGACCGAGGACCGCTCCGTCCTGACCCGGACCGCTCCCGCGCCCGACGAGGTCCTGCGCTACGGCCCGGACACCGCCCACCACGTGGCCGACGTCTGGCGGCCCGCGCCGGGCGCCGTGCCGGGCCGCCCGCCCGTGGTGTTCCTGCACGGCGGGTTCTGGCGGCCCGACTACGACCGCGGCCACACCCGCCCGCTGGCGGCGGCGCTGCGCGACGCCGGCTGGCCGGTCGTCTCCGCCGAGTACCGCCGGGTGCCGGGCCGGCCCGACCTGACGACCGCGGACGTCCGGGCCGTGCTCACGGCCCTCGCCGCGCTGCCCGGCGACGCCCCCGGCGGCACCCGCGGCGGATACGTCCTGGCGGGCCACTCCGCCGGCGGTCACCTGGCGCTGTGGGCGGCGGCCGCGCCCGGCGTGCCGCCGCCACGGGGCACGCTGGCCCTGGCCCCGGTCGCCGATCTGCGGCTGGCCCACGACCTGGCGCTGGACGAGGACGCCGTCCACGCGTTCCTCGGCGCCGGTCCGAACGGGCGCCCGGACCTGGACCCCGTCCGGGCTCCGGGGCCCGGCTCGCCGGTGACGATCCTGCACGGGGCGGCGGACGGGATCGTGCCCCCGGCCGTCGCCGCGTCGTACGCGGCGGCCCACCCCGGCACCCGGCTGGTCCGCCTGCCAGGCGCCGGCCACTTCGCGGTGATCGACCCGCTCAGCGCCGCCTGGCCGGCGGTGCCGGCGGCACTGGCCGAACTCGCTGGCCCGTCCGGCCCGGACGGCCGTCCCGGGGCGACGGCACCGGACTGACGCCCCGGCCCGCGCGCCGTCCGCGACCGGTGCGGGTCAAGGGCGAACGCCCGCGAGGGTCACCTTTTCACCGACTCCAACGCCTCGGCGTCCGCCGGCGCCGGCTCGGCACCCGTGTAGCTGGCCCACAGGCGGGCGTAGCGGCCGCCGGCGGCGAGGAGTTCGGCGTGTGGTCCGTCCTCCACCACCCGGCCGTGGTCGAGGACGACGACCCGGTCGGCGCGGGCCGCGGTGGAGAGGCGGTGCGCCACCACCAGCGTGGTGCGGCTGCCGGCGAGGCGGTCGGTGGCCTGGTTGACCAGCGCCTCGGTGGCGAGGTCGAGCGCCGCGGTGGCCTCGTCGAGCAGCAGGATGTCGGGCCGCACCAGTTCGGCGCGGGCCAGGGCGATCAGCTGGCGCTGTCCCGCCGAGAGGTTGCGGCCGCGTTCGGCGACCCGGTGCCGGTAGCCGTCCGGCAGCGCGGCGATCATGGCGTGCGCGCCGACCGCCCTGGCCGCCGCCTCCACCTCGGCGTCGGTGGCCTCCGGTCGGCCGTAGGCGATGGCGTCCCGCACGGTGCCGGGGAAGAGGTAGGGCTCCTGTGGCACCACGCCGAGCCGGTGCCGGTAGCCGGCGAGGTCGAGGTCGCGCAGGTCGGCGCCGTCCACCCGGACCGCGCCCGCCGTCGGGTCGTGGTAGCGCGCCACCAGCTTGACCAGGGTGGACTTGCCGGCGCCGGTCTCGCCGACGAAGGCGACGGTCTGCCCGGCCGGGACCCGCAGGTTCACCCCGGCCAGCGCCTCGTCGTCGGCGCCCCGGTAGGCGAACCGCACGTCGTCGAACTCCAGGTCGCCACTGAGCGACTCGACGCCGATGGGCCGCTCGGGCGCCGGGGTCGAGGTGCGCTCGCGCAGCAGCTCCTGGATGCGGCCGAGCGAGACGACGGCCTGCTGGTAGCCGTCGAAGACCTGGGAGAGCTGCTGCACCGGGGCGAAGAACAGCTCGATGTAGAGGAGGTAGGCGACCAGCGCGCCGGCGGTCAGGGTGCCGTCCCCGACCCGGCCGGCGCCGACCACCAGCACCCCGGCGGTGGCCAGGGTGGCGAGCAGCTGCACGAAGGGGAAGTAGACGGAGATCAGCCACTGTCCCTGCACCCGGGCCTGCCGGTAGCCGTCCGAGCGGTCGGCGAACCGCTCGTAGCCGTCCCGCTCGCGCCGGAAGGCCTGGACGATCCGCAGCCCGGCCACGGACTCCTGGAGGTCGGCGTTGACGCCGCTGACCCGCTCCCGCGCCAGCTCGTAGGCGCGGGAGCTGCGCCGGCGGAACACCACCGTGCAGGCGACCAGCGGCACCAGGGTGGCCAGCACGATCAGCGCCAGCTGGAGGTCGATGGCGAGCAGCACGCCCATGATGCCGAAGAAGGTGAGCACGGAGACCAGCGCCTGGGTGAGGCCGGTTTGCAGGAAGGTGGTGAGGGCGTCGACGTCCGTCGTCATCCGGGTCATCACCCGGCCGGCCTGCTCGCGCTCGTAGTAGTCGAGGCCGAGCCGCTGGAGCTGGGCGAAGATCTTGACGCGCAGCGAGTAGAGGGCCCGCTCGCCGGTGCGGCCGACGGCGCGGATCGCCCCGTACTGGGCGGCCCACTGGCCGAGCACCACGGCGAGCGCGATCCCGGAGGCGGCCCACACGGCGCCGAGCGCGGCCCGTTCGACGCCCTGGTCGATGCCGTGCCTGATCAGCACCGGCACCAGCAGGGACGCGGCGGCGTCGGCGACCACCAGCAGCAGGGCGAGCAGCAGCGGCCGGCCGAGCCCGGCGAGCAGCCGGCGCAGCCCGTACTCGGTCTCGGGGCGCGCGGCCCGCGCCTCGTCGATGTCGGGGGTGTCGGTGGCGGGCGGCAGGGCGGCGACCCGGGCCCGCAGCTCGGGGCTGCCGGCCTCGTCCTCCGCCGGCTCGCCGACCTCGGGCCTGGGGGCACCTCCCAGCGAAGCTGGGGGAGGATTGCCGGCCGGCTCGGCGGTGACGCCGGCCGGGTCACGCTCGACGCCGCCGAGCTCGCCGGGGTCGGCGAGCAGGGCGCGGTAGAGCTCGCAGCGCTCGACGAGCTCCTCGTGGGTCCCGGTGTCGACGAGCCGGCCGCCGTCCAGCACGGCGATCCGGTCGGCGAGCTGGAGCGTGGACTGCCGGTGGGCGATCAGCAGCGTGGTGCGGTTCGCCATCACCGACCGCAGCGCGCCGTGGATCTCGTGCTCGACGCGGGCGTCCACGGCCGAGGTGGCGTCGTCCAGGATCAGCAGCCTGGGGTCGGTGAGGATGGCGCGGGCCAGCGCGATCCGCTGCCGCTGGCCGCCGGAGAGGGTGAGGCCCTGCTCGCCGATGCGGGTGTCGTAGCCGTCGGGGAGCGCCAGGATGAACTCCTCGGCCTGGGCGGCGCGGGCGGCGGCCCTGATCCGCCGCTCGTCGGCCTCGGGGTGGCCGTAGGCGAGGTTGGCGCGGATGGTGTCGGAGAACAGGAAGCTGTCCTCGGGCACCAGGCCGATGGCGGTGCGCAGCGAGTCGTGGGTGAGGTGCCTGACGTCCTCGCCGCCGATCCTGACGGCGCCCTCGTCGGGGTCGTAGAAGCGGGGCAGCAGCAGGGAGACGGTGGACTTGCCGCTGCCCGAGGGGCCGACGACGGCCAGCGTCTCGCCCGGCTCGATACGCAGGCTGAGGTCGCGCAGCACGGGCCGCTCCGGGCCGTAGCCGAAGGAGACCCGGTCGAACTCGACGGTGGCCGGGGCGTCGGCCGGCAGTTCGTGGGCGTCCGGGGCCTCGCTGATCTCGGGCCTGGTGTCGATCAGCTCCACGACCCGCTCGACGCCGGCCCGCGCCTGCTGGCCCATGGTGAGGATGAGCGTGAACATCCGCACCGGGCCGACGAGCTGCGCCAGGTAGGTGGAGAAGGCCACGAAGGTGCCGAGCGAGATCTGGCCCCGGGTCGCCATCCAGCCACCGAACGCCAGCATCGCGACCTGGCCGAGCGCCGGCACGGCCTGGAGCGCCGGGGTGTAGCGGGCGTTGAGCCGGACGGTGCGCATCCGGGCGCCGAAGAGCCGCCGGCTGACGTCGCGCAGCTTGCCGGTCTCCTGCTCCTCCTGCCCGAAGCCCTTGACGACGCGGACGCCGGTGACGGCGCCGTCCACCACGCCGGCCACCTCGGCGGCCCGCTGCTGGGCGTACCAGGTGGCGGGGAAGAGCCGGTCCCGGCTCCGGACCGTGATGAACCAGAGGGCGGGGCCGACGGCGAGGGCGACGAGGGTGAGCGGCGGCGAGAGGGTGACCATCACGACCAGCGAGACCGCGAAGAGCATCAGGTTGCCGACGGTCATCGGCAGCATGAAGAGCAGGCCCTGGATCAGCTGGAGGTCGCTGGTGGCGCGGCCCACGACCTGCCCGGTGGACAGCTGGTCCTGGCGGCGGCCGTCGAGCCGGGTGATGGTGCGGAAGATCTCGGTGCGCAGGTCGTGCTGGACGTCGATGCCGAGCCGGCCACCGTAGTAGCGGCGGATGAAGGTGAGCGCGTAGACGACGAGGGCGGCGGCGATCAGCAGCGCGATCTGCCCGCCGAGCCCGCCCTCGCCGCCGACCACGACGTCGTCGATGACGTTCTTGACGATCAGCGGCATCAGCGCCATCACGGCCATGCCGACCAGCGAGGCGCCGACGGAGAGCAGCAGGTTGCGCCGGTAACGCCAGCAGTAGGCGGTCAGCCGCCGTATCCATCCCTCACCAGGACCACCACCACGACCACCACTGGGCACGCCGTCTCTCCCTCGCTGTCGTATCCCAGGGAAACCCAACGCCGGGACCTGCGGATTTCATCCCACAGCAACACTATGAACCGACGATCAGCGGAGTGGTAATTCGGTTGCGGGGCGCCGACGCGCGTGCGTACGGTCACCGCCATGGGAGCGTTGAACATCCACGGTCTGTGCGCCGCCGCGCGGGCCGTGTTCATGTACACCCGTCCTCGCGTGCGGCGTCCGGCCCTGGTCCTGGGGGACCTGTCCGGCGCCTGAGCGTCCCGTTGTAGCCAGCTCTCCCGTGCCCGATCAGGGCCGTCCGTGTGTCTCTGACCACCGGACAGGCCGTCGGCACCTCCTTGCGTTCCCATACCGCCGCCTCGGCCTGTCCTCGCACACACGAGGACGTGAGCCTTCATGGCACGCGAAAACAGGCGCAAGAACCTCTCGCAGAACTTTCTCCACGAGCCGGGCGTGCTGGGCATGATCGTGCGCACCGCCCGGCTGCGGCCGGACGAAACGGTGCTGGAGCCGGGCGCCGGCGAGGGCACCCTGACCCGGCTGCTGGCCGGCTCGGCCGGCCGGGTCGTCGCCTACGAGATCGACCCGGCGCTCTCCCGCCGGCTCCCGGACCGCCTCTCCCCCGCACGGAACGTGCGCGTGGTGGCCGGCGACTTCCTGCGGGCCACGCCGCCGCGCACCCCGTTCGCGGTGGTCGGCAACGTCCCCTACTCGCGCACCACGGACATCGTCCGCTGGTGCCTGGACGCGCGGGCGCTGACCTCGGCGACGCTCGTCACCCAGCTGGAGTTCGCCAGGCGCCGCACCGGCGACTTCGGCACCTGGCCGCTGCTGACGGTGCGGAGCTGGCCCGAGCACGGCTGGGAGCTCGGGCCACGGATCCGCCGCCAGCACTTCACGCCGGTGCCGCGCACCGACTCGGCGGTGCTGCGGATCACCCGACGGCCCGAGCCGCTGCTGCCGATCGACCGGCTGCCGGCGTTCCGGGCGCTGGTCGCCGAGGGCTTCACAGGTGTCGGCGGCTCGCTGCGGGCCACGCTCGCCCGGCAGCGTCGGTCGTCCCGGGTCCGTGACGCGCTCCGCGCGGCCGGGATCCCGGACGACGCGGCCGTGGGGGTGGTCAGCCCGCCGCAGTGGCTGATGCTGTTCCAGCGGCTCGCGCCGTAACCTCCCGGACGGCAGCGGCCAACTCCGCCGTGGACTCGGCCTCGGTGCATCGCCCCGCCGTGGGCAGGAACAGCACCGGCCTGATCTCCCAGGAGACCCGCACCCCCGTACGGGTCCGTACGGGCAGTCGGCAGGACCCACCGGCCCGCAGCCGGTAGATCGCCTCCCACTGCCCGTACGACAGCCACCGGTACACCCGCTCCGCCTCGTCGGCGTCCAGCAGCGACAGCACCGTGCGCACCTCGACCCGCATCCAGATCAACGCCTGGATCGGCCGCGCGGCGCGACGCGCCTGGACGCCGACCTCGGCGTCCCGCCGGACGACGCGCTCACACCACAGCCCGGGCTCAAGCACGGGCCTGCCCGGCCCGCACCACGGCGGCGAGCCGCCGCGCGGTGTCGACGTCGCAGCGGCCCAGCTCCACGAGCGGCCGGGTGTGGAAGACGGAGGTGCACGAGACCAGATCGACGCCGAGCGACGGCAGGACGATGCCGGCACCGGCGAGCGCCTCGCTCAATTCTTGGACGGCCTCGGCGGAGACCTCGATGGCCTCGGCGGGAAGTGGCGGTCGGTTCATGGGGGGCCTTTCGCATGGGAATTACGTTCCGCACCCACAGCGTGACCATCCGCCACTAGACTCCGGAAGGGGTTTCAACCCCACAAGTCGCCTGCGGCAAAGGAGCGTTGGCCAATGGTTCGCCCAAAGGACCTGAACCCCTATCTGTCCCCGCGAGCCTTCTACGGCGCGGAACTGCGTCGGCTGCGCGAGGAAGCCGAACTGTCCCAGGACGCCCTGGGCGAGCGGGCCTTCTGCTCCGGCACCTACATCGGCCAGTTCGAGACGGCCGAGCGGCGTCCCCAGATGGACATGTCCAAGCTCTTCGACGAGATCTTCGGGACCGGGGAACACCTCCAGCGGCTCTGCCGGTTGGCGCACGAGGCGGAGAAGCATCCGGACTACTACGCCACTGTGGCCGAGTTGGAAAAGCACGCGGAGACGTACAGCATCTTCACGCAGTTGCATCTACCTGGGCTGGTCCAGACCGAGGAATACATCCGCGCACTGACACGCTCGGCACATCCGTTCGCCACGGCTGAGGAGATCGAGAAGCGCGTGAGCGGCAGGGTCGACCAGCAGAAAATGATTCTCAGCGACGCAACCGCGCCTGAGTTGTGGTTCACGGTCCATGAGGCAGCTCTGCGACTTCCTATGGGCGGCCCTGAACTGATGCGTCGCCAACTCGACCGGATCGTCGCGCTGGGGCGAGACCACCACCGAGTGCTGCTGCAGGTGATGCCCTTCTCTGCAGGACCGAACCCGCTGATCCATGGCACGGTGGTCCTGCTGACCTTTCCCGACGCACCACCCGTGGCATACACGGAGGGCTCGTTCTCGGGCCAGCTCATCGAGGAACCAACGCTAGTGGCACAGTACTTCAGGGCCTACGATCACCTCAGGGCCATCGCACTGCCGCCCGGGCCATCCCTGAAGCTGATCGAATCCGTGGCAAAGGACCTTTGGACTCCGTGACCACCACACCCGACCTGAGCACCGCCGCCTGGCGCACCTCCTCCTACAGCAACGGCGACGGTGGAAACTGCGTCGAGGTCGCCGACAACCTCCCCGGCATCCACCCCGTCCGCGACACCAAACGCCGCGACGACGGACCCGTCCTCCTCTTCCCCACCCCGGCCTGGACCGCGTTCATCAACACCGTCAAGTGATCGAACCTGGAGGAACCATGGCCACCGCACCCGACCTGAGCACCGCCGCTTGGCGCACCTCCTCCTACACCAACGGCGACGGCGGGCACTGCGTCGAGGTCGCCGACAACCTCCCCGGCATCCACCCCGTCCGCGACACCAAGTGCCACCACGACGGGCCGGTCCTCGTCTTCCCCACCGCCGCCTGGGCCGCGTTCGTCCGCACCGTCGCGTAGCCCTCCCGCCGCGATGAGTTTCGCCGGTCCCGGCGGTCCATCCTCCGTACCGACCATGGAGGAGGATGCAGATGGGCCAGCTGCTGAGGGTGCAGAACTTCAACGTCTCGAGTGACGGCGTCGCGGCCGGTGAGGACCAGACTCTCGAACGGCCGTTTGGGCTCGACGGTCCGGAGCGGCTGTTCTCGTGGGCCGGGGCCACGGCCAGCTGGCCCAACCGCACAGACCCGGGCGGCAGTCGCGGCCTGGACGACTACTTCACCCGGGACTTCTCCAACAACATCGGCGCCGAGATCATGGGCCGCAACAAGTTCGGGCCGCAGCGCGGCCCCTGGCAGGACCACGAGTGGCTGGGCTGGTGGGGCGACGAGCCGCCGTTCCACACGCCGGTGTTCGTCATGACGCACCACCCGCGTCCGTCGTTCACCCTCTCCGACACGACGTTCCACTTCGTGGACGGCGACCCGGCCACGGTCCTCGCGCAGGCGCGGGAGGCGGCGGAGGGCAAGGATGTCCGGCTCGGTGGTGGGGTCACCACCATCCGGGAGTTCCTGGACGCCGACCTCGTCGACACCCTGCACGTGGCGGTCTCGCCGGTGGAGCTCGGGTCGGGACTGCGGCTCTGGGACTCGCCGGACGAGCTGCGCGACCGGTTCCACCTGGAGGTGGTGCCCAGCCCGAGCGGCGTGACGCACCACCTGTTCTGGCGCAGGTGACGCGGCGAACGGTGTCAGGCCACGGCCGTGCCGCGTTCCCGCAGCGTCAGCTTGTGATGCGCCGCCGTGACGGCGACGAGCAGATCGACCGGGCTGGCACATGGGTGCCAGCCCCGGTCAGCCAGCCCTCGTTGGAGTTCGGCGGCGTCGTCCCAAACGGATTCCCGCATGACGTATGTGGGGAAGGTCTCGCGCAGCAGTCCGTCCGCCTCGGAGTACGCAGGCCGGCCCCCAACCGCCCGAAGGAACTCCTGGCGCACGGTCTCACACAGCCCCACCAGGCCGGACTTGCCTGGCCGCGGTAGAGACGCACCAGGGCACTGGTCTCGATCTGGAACTGCTCCGTCACGCGGCCGAGTAATCCCCCGTAGCCGAGTCACCCTCGATGAGCGAGAAGTCGATCTCCCCCTCAGCTACCAGTTGCCTCATCCGTGCGATCGCCGCCGCTCGCCGCCGTCGATCGACGATTTCCCGCAGGGCGGCGTTGACCGTGTCCTCCTCGGTCTCCGTGCCCAGGTGCCTGGCCGCTTCCGCCAGCGCCTCGTCGTCCAGGTCGATCACCGTACGAGACATCGCCACCTCCCTCTATACATTTCTCCACCGTCTGCGGCGTTCCGCGTCGCGGCCCGTCAGGCCACGGCCGCCTCCGCCGTCGGGCCGGCGGCGGCGCACGCTCCGGCCACCGTGTCCAACGAGAGGCCGAGCGCGCCGGCCAGGGCCGCGATCGTGAAGAAGGCCGGCGTGGGGGCGCGTCCGGTCTCGATCTTGCGCAGGGTCTCGGCGGAGATCCCGGCCGCCGCCGCGATCTCGGCCATGCTGCGCTCGCCGCGTGCCTCGCGGAGCAGGACGCCGAGGAACCGGCCCCGCTCGCGCTCCTCGGGGGTCAGTGGAGTGCGTACCATGCCCGTGATACTAATACCGGTATAAGAATTGGCACGGGAGGAGTGCGCGGCATGGTGGAGATCAAGACGGACGCGGCACTGGCGACGATGCGCGAGTCGGGCCGGATCACGGCGCGGGCGCTGGCCGCCGTTCGCGACGCGGCCCGGCCCGGCGTGTCGCTGCGCGATCTTGACGAGGTCGCGCACGCGGTGATCCGCGAGGCCGGTGCCAAGCCTGCCTTCCTCGACTACCGCCCCAGTTTCGCGCCGACCCCGTACCCGGGCGTGATCTGCGCCTCCGTCAACGACGCGATCGTGCACGGCATCCCGACCGACCAGCGGCTGCGCGACGGCGACCTGGTGAGCGTGGACTGCGGCGCCTACCTGGACGGCTGGGCCAGCGACTCGGCGATCAGCTTCACCATCGGCGAGGCCAGCCCGGAGGACCGGCGACTGCTCGACACCACCCAAAGGGCGCTGGAGGCCGGCATCGCGGCCGCCGTCGTCGGCGCCAGGATCGGCGACATCGCCCACGCCGTCGGCCGCGTCGCGCGGACCGCCGGCTACGGCATCGTCCACGGCTTCGGCGGCCACGGCATCGGCCGCCGGATGCACGAGGCCCCCGATGTGCCCAACGAGGGCCGCCCGGGACGGGGTTACCCGCTGAAGCACGGGCTGGTGCTGGCCATCGAGCCGATGCTGCTCGCCGGCGGCCGGGACGACTGGCACACGGCCGCCGACGGCTGGACCCTCCGCACCAACGACGGCAGCCGGGCGGCCCACTTCGAGCACACGGTGGCCATCACGGACGAGGGACCGCGGGTGCTGACGCTGCCGTGAGCGTCACCCGGCCGTGTGCGTGAGGATCGCGGTGGCCAGCTCCTCGTGCGTCTCCGGCGGTAGCGTGTGCCCCATGCCCGGCACGATCAGCAGCCGCGCCCCCGGGATTTGTTCGGCGATCAGCGCGCCATGGCCCGGCTTGGCCGGCTCGTGGCTGCCCTCGATGACCAGCGTCGGCGCCTGCACCCGGTGCAGCACGCCCACCGGCTCGAAGTCCGGCTTGGCCGCCGCGGCCAGCCGGTGGTTGGCCACCGCCGACAGGTCGCGGGCCCGGTCGTGGATCCGTTCCTGGAGCCGACGCGCCGCGTCCTCGTCGAACGGCAGCCCGGTGCCGTGCAGCAGCCGCTGCTCGGCGATCATGCCGTCGATCCTGGCACGCCGGTCAGCCGGCGGTGCGGCGGCCAGCAGCGCGCGGTAGAAGGCCACGAACTCCGGGGTCGGCTCGGGCAGGCTCCCCTCGGGCTGCGGCTCCCCCATCAGGGCCCGCATGATCACCTGGCCCTCGCCGCCGCCGAGCGGCGAGGAGCCGATGATGGTCAGCGTGCGCACCCGCTCCGGCCGCTCCACCGCGACGAACTGGCCGAGCAGCCCGCCCGCCGAGTGGCAGACCAGGTGCGCGCTCTCCAGGCCGTGGGCGTCCAGCACCCGGTACAGGTCGTCCTTGATGTCGTCCCACGTGTACGGGTCCGCCGCGAAGTCGACGGTGTCCGACCGGCCGGTGTCCCGGTGGTCGTACCTGATCACCCGGCGGCCCCCGGCGACCAGCCGCCCGACGAACTCGTCCGGCCACAGGACGCCCTGCGACATCGAACCCATGACCAACAGGATCGGCGCGTCCGTCTCGGCGCCGAACTCCTCGCTCCAGATCTTCACTTCGCTACTCATGTCTCAGAGCATGTCGGGTTCCGCCGCCGGTGCCTTCCGTAGAACTACCGGTCAGAACCACCAGTCGCGCCAGTTCCGTACGGGAGCCGATGCCCAGCTTCGGATAGATCTTGTACAGGTGGTACTCGACCGTGCGCGGGCTCAGGAAGAGCCGGGCGGCGATCTGCCTGCTCGACAGCCCGTCGGCGACCAGCTCCGCGATGCGCAGTTCCTGCGGGGTCAGCGCGTCGAGCGCGGCGGCGGGCGGGGCCTGCCCGCTCTCGCCGGCCGCCCGCAGCTCGGCCCGCGCGCGCCTCGCCCACGGCCGCGCGCCCGCCCGGTCGAACGTCTCCCACGCCGTCCGCAGGTGCGGCCGCGCCTCGCCTGGCCGCTGCGCGCGGCGCAGGCGTTCGCCAAGCAGCAGGGCCGTCCTGGCCGCCTCGAACGGGTTGGTGTGCAGCCGCAGCGCCTCGTCGAAGGCGTCGAGCGCCTCGTCCGACGGTTCGACCAGGCCACGGCAGCGGGCCAGCAGGGCGCGCGACTCGGGCGTCGCGGCGTGCGCCGCCCCCCGCCGGTACGCCTCCGACGCCGCCCGCGCCGCCGCGCCGTCGCCGGCGCCCATGGCGGCCTCGACGCGGTCCGGTGCCGTCCGCCACGCCACGGTGGGGTGCCCGACGCCGGGCCCGGCGTCGGCGAGGGCGGTGAACCGGACGTGCGCCGCCGCGTGCCGGCCCAGGCCCAGGTCGAGCAGCGCCAGCGCGTACGTGGCGACCCCGGCCCGCAGCCCCACCCGGTGCGGCACGGCGATGGCCAGCGCCTCGCGGGCCCGCCGTTCGCAGCTCTCCGCCTCGCCGCGCAGCGCCGCGAGCACCGCCAGGTTGGCGAGGTGCGCGGCGACCGTGTTCGCGTAGCCGGCGTCCCTGGCCAGCTCCAGGCCCTCCTCGGAGACGGCCTGGCTGCTCGCCAGCCGCCCGACGAGGCGCTCGCCCGTCGCCACGAACTCCAGCACCACGGGGAGCTGCCCGGCCATCCCCGACACCCTGGCCACCCGTCCGGCCCGGTCGACCAGCTCCGTCGCCAGGTCCGACTCGCCGAGCTGGCTGGCCGCGGCCGCCGCCCACAGGTACTCGGCCGCCTCGCCGAGCTCGCCGGTCCTGGCCAGCGCGCGCCGCAGCAGGCCGGGCCCTGTGGCGTCCCCGGCCGACGTCAGGCCGATCCCGGCCAGCGTGTCCCGCAGGAACCCCTCGGGGTGCGCGGCCGCCCGCCGCCCGAGTTCGACGACGGCCGCCGGGTCGCCGACGTACGAGGCGGCCTCCATGGCGTCGGCGAGCATGTCGAGCCCTTCGCCCGCCGCCAGGATCCGTACGGCCTCGGCGGCGTCGCCCGAGTTCAGCTCGAACCGGCCGCGGAGCCGGGCGATCTCCAGGGCGAGCCCGGCGTCCGCGCCGGCCAGCTCGCGGGCCTCGGCCAGCAGCGACTCGGCCTGCCCTGGTCGGCCGCCCAGCCAGGCGGCGACGGCGGCGTCCTTCAGGCGCACAGCCCGGGCGGACGGCTCCGGGGTCAGCTCGGCGGCCCTGGCCAGCGCGGTGGCGGCGGTGCCGTACCCGCCGCGGTCGCGCGCCCGCGCCGCGGCGGCCGTCAGCTCGGCGGCGACCCGCTCGTCCTGGCCCAGGGCGGCGCCTGCCAGGTGCCAGGCGCGGCTGTCGCCCTCGGTCAGCTCCGCCAGCACGGCGTGTACCCGGCGGACGTCGGCCGGTGCGGCCGCCTCGTGCACCGCCGACCTGACGAGCGGATGGCGGAACCGCACCCGGCTGCCGGAGAGCGCGGCGAGCCCCGACTCCTCAAGCTCCGCCAGCGCCTCCCGCGTCCCCGAAAGACGGTCGGTGGCGCGCAGCACCAGGTCGAGGTCGGCCGCCACGGCGGCGACCAGGGCGAGCAGCCGGGCGGGGGCGGACAGGGCCGCCACCCGCTCGCCGAAGAGCCGGGCGCCGCCGGGCAGCGGGTCGGGCAGCGGTTCGCGTCCGGCGAGCTGCGCGGGCGTCAGGCGGGCGGCGATCTCGCCGAGGGCGAGCGGGTTCGCCCGGGTGCCCGCGACGAGTTCCCTGGCCACCGCGGGCGCCACCCCGTGGCGGGTCGCCAGCAGCTCGGCCGCCGCGGCGCCGGGCAGGCCCGGCACGTCCACCGTCAGCGGCACGCCCCTGACCGGCGCGTCCCCGCGGACGGCGAACAGCAGCGCGATCCGTTCCGTCGCCAGCCGTCTGGCGGCGAACAGCAGGGCGTCGGCCGAGGCCCGGTCGACCCACTGGAAGTCGTCGACCACGCAGAGCAGACCGTCCGGCGCGGCGGCCTCGGCGAGCAGCGACAGCACCCCGGCGCCCAGCAGGTACCGGTCGCCGCCACCGCCCGCGGCGAGCCCGAGGGCGGCGCGCACGGCGTCGCCCTGCGGTTCCGGCAGCGCGTCGAGCGAGCCGGTCACCGGCCACAGCACCTGGTGCAGCGCCGCGAACGCGAGGTCGGACTCGGCCTCCACGCCGGTGGCCCGCAGCACCCGCATCGCGCCGCCGCGCGCGACCGCCGCGTCGAGCAGCGCCGTCTTCCCCGCGCCGGCCTCACCGCGCAACACCACGGCCCCGCCGAAGCCGTCGCGGGCCCGCGCGATCACCTCGTCGAGCGCGTCGATCTCCGCCGATCTCCCGTAGAGCACGAGGCCCCACTGTAGGAGACCGGCCACGTGCGGACGCCACGGCGCCGAACCGTCACGCCCGTCGGCGGCGGCGAGGCTCGGCGACGCGAGTGCGGTTGACGCGCCTCGTGAAGCAGAAACAGCGGGCGGCGCCGGGCCGGTGCCGAGACAGAGGCGGGCGCGGTCGGTGGCGGCGCACTCGCCCCAGGAGACGCGGGCCGTACTCGGTGAGCCCGGCGGCCAGCCGCCCGGCGGCTCAGGTGTGCCGGTGGTACGCCTTGTTGGCGATGCGCCAGCCGGCCTCGGCGCGGACCAGCAGGAAGACGTCGGTGAAGGTGTCGGCGCCGTGGTGGAGGGTCATGGTCGCGGTGGCGACGGTGCCGTGGACGTCGACGGCGTCGACGCGGCGAGTGCGGGTCGCCTCGTCCTGGGCGGGCCGGCCGGGGAAGAGCGAGCAGTACGCGTCCAGGCGCCACGAGACGAACGCCCCGTCCCGCATCCCCTCGATGTGCGCGGTGGGCAGGAACGCGTCGCGGAAGTGGGCCGGGTCGCCGGTGGCGTGGCCGCGCACGTAGGCGCGCAGCGGCGCGAGCACGGCGTCGTCCACGGCGACCGCGATATCCACCTCCGGGCCGGCGGCGGCCAGCGCGCCGTGCGGGCCGAGTGCGTGCGCGTCGAGCGCCTGGTCGCGCGGCAGGCCGAGCGCCTCGAACTGCCGCAGCGCGTCGCGCACGGCGTCGTCCACGGCGGGGACCGTGGCGGCGACCGCGATATCCGCCTCCGGATCGGCAGCGGCGATGGCCGCCAGCTCCGCCGCGCCGCCCGGCGGGCGGCCGGACGCGGCGGCCAGCAGCGCCAGGTCCTTGGCCAGCGCGCCGATGGTGAACTCCGCCGTGGTCGGCTCGCCGAGGAGGAACGGCCGCTTGCGGGCGACAAGACCGCCGAGCGGGCCGAGTTCGAGGACGTCCAGGACCTGGTCCCGGGACAGCCCCAACGCCTCGGCCTGCCGCAGCGCGTCGCGCAGCGCCAGCACGGCCCCCGCCAGGCCGCAGTTGGCGACCAGCTTGAGCGCGGCGGCGGTGGCGGCGTCGGCCACCCGCCGCACGGTGCCGAGCGCGTCCAGGACCGGCCGGGCCCGGTCGAACGCGGCCTGTTCGCCGGCGGCGAGGATCCGCAGGGCGCCGGCCGAGACGGCCGGCACGGAGCCGAGCACGGGCGCGTGGACGTAAGCCGCGCCGAGCCGCCGGGCCAGCCCCGCCGCCTCGTCGGGGCCGACGGTGCTGGTGTTCACCACGATCGCCTCCGGGCGCAGCGCGCCGTGGACCCGGTCGACGACCTCCGCGCAGGCCCGGCCGTCGAACAGCGCCAGCAGGACGACGTCGGCCTTCGCCACGGCCTCGTCCGGGTCCCCGACGGTGCGGCGGACGTCCGCCGCGCGTCCGGAGCGCGTCCAGCCGACGACGTCCAGGTCGTGCTCGGCGAGTCGGTCGGTGATGGCGGCGCCCATGCGGCCCAGGCCGAGGACGGCGATCGTGTGGTGCGGTGCGGTCATGCGTCCCAGCCTGTGGGCCGCACTCCCCTGCGACAAGCGCAGATCTCGCAGGGCCACCATGCGCGAAACGCATATCCTGGCCCCATGGATCTGACCGCCTGGCGGACGTTCGTGACGGTGTGCCGGCTCGGGTCGCTGTCGGCGGCCGCCGCCGATCTCGGCTACACGCAGTCGGCGGTCTCCCGGCAGATCGCCGGCCTGGAGCGCCAGCTCGGGGCCGAGCTGGTGCGGCGGCACGTGCGCGGCGTGCGCCCGACACCCGCCGGCGAGGTGTTCCGGCACCACGCCCTGCGCACGCTCAACGAGGCCGACCGCGCCGTGCGGGCGGTTCGCGACGGTGCGCCGAGTCGGCCGCTGGCCGTCGGCGCCACCCCGTCGCTGGCCGCCGGGATCGTGCCCGCCGCGATCCGCCGCCTGCTGGACGGGGCCGCGCCGCTCCGCTGGAGCCTGTCCCCCGGGCTGAGCGCACGGCTGCACGAACGCGTGGTCGCCGGCGAGCTCGACGTCGCCGTCGTCACCGACGCGCCCCCGGGGCTGCCCGACGACCCGCGGGTCGAACGACGCTTCCTCGGCATGGACGAGATGGTCGTCGTGCTGCCCGCCGACCACCCGCTGGCCGGGCACGGCCCGGTGCGCGTCGAGACACTGGCCGACGAGACCTGGGTCGAGGACAACGACGGCTCGGCGGCGCTGCTGCGCCAGCACGCCGCCCGCGCCGGCGTCACCGCCCGCGTCGACCTCGCCGCGGCCGACCTGCCGGGCAAGACGGCCCTGGTCGCGACCGGCCACGCCATCGCCCTGATCCCCGGCGCGCTGCGGGGCGCGCTGCGCGCCGACGTCACCACGGTGGCCCTCATCGATCCCCCGACCCGCGGCGTCTACGCCATCACCCCGCGCCAGGACCGGCACCCGTCGGCGACACCCCTGCTCGACCAGCTCGCCGCGGCCTTCGACACGCGCCACGGAACGGAGGAATGACCCAGTATGTCCCCATGAGCAGCGCGCCCCTGCATCGGCCCATGGCCGCCCGCGATCCCGAGGAGGAGCACCGGGTGGCCACCCCGCTGGAGCTGTTCTTCGACCTGTGCTTCGTGGTCGCCGTGGCGCAGATCGCCGGCGAGCTGCACCACTACGTCGCGGACGACCACGCCGGCCACGCCGTGCTCAGCTTCCTGGCCGGCTGGTTCGCCATCTGGTGGGCCTGGATGAACGTGACCTGGTTCGCCTCCGCCTACGACACCGACGACGTGCCGTACCGGATCGCGCTGCTGGTGACCATCACCGGCGCCCTGATCCTCGCCGCCGGCGTCACCAGCGCCTTCGAGCAGGGCGACTTCCTCATCATCGCCATCGGCTACACGGTGATGCGCGCCGCCCTGGTCAGCCTGTGGCTGCGGGCCGCCCGCGCCCACCCGGAGGGCCGGGCCACCGCCCGCCGCTATGCGCTCGGCCTCGCCGTCGTACAGGCGGCGTGGCTGGGCTGGCTGCTTCTGCCGCCCGGCCTCCAACTGCCGCTGTTCGCGGCGTTCGCCGCCTTCGACCTGGCGGTGCCGGTGTGGGCGGAGCTGGCCCGCCGCACGCCGTTCCACCCGCACCACATCGCCGAGCGGTACGGCCTGTTCACGCTGATCGTGCTCGGCGAGTCCGTGCTGTCCGCCACCACGGCCGTGCGCTCGGCCGTGGACACGCAGGAGGCCACGGCCCGGCTGTTCACGGTGGCGGCCGGCGGGCTGCTGATCGTCTTCTCGATGTGGTGGCTGTACTTCGCCAAGCCCGCCGCCGAGTTGCTGGTCTCCCAGCGGACGGCCTTCGTCTGGGGCTACGGCCACTACCTGGTGTTCGGCGCGGCCGCTGCCGTCGGCGCGGGACTCGCGGTCAACGTCGACCACTCCGTGCACCACGCCGCCGTCGGCCGCGTCGCGGCCGCCGCGGCCGTCACCCTCCCCGTCGCGCTCTTCCTGGTCGTCCTGTGGCTGCTGCACATCAGGCCGCACCAGGTCGACGGCCGGCAGGGCCTGCTCTTCCCGCTGACGGCGGCACTGGTGCTCGCCGCCACCCTCCTGCCCGCCGCCGTGCTGCTCACCGGCCTGCTGACGACCGCCCTCGTCGCCGCCGGCACGATCGCGCACCACCCCTCACGCTGACTCCCGCCGCCCTCGGGTCAACCGCCATGCTCCGTCCAGGAGTTGTACGCCGCCCGCCAGCATCAGGACGACGCCGAGCGGGTGCGCCTCGAACCAGCCGAGCTCCAGGTCGCCGCCGAACAGCCGCAGCAGGCCGCCGCCCACGACCAGCGCGCCGCCCTCCACCAACCGTGCCTTGCCAGGAGCCATCGCCCCGCGTCCCCTCTCGCACGTCCACCACGAACACGCTCGACGCTAGGCCCGGACGCCCGGCCCCCACCTCGGCCCGCGGGACGATCGTCGGCGCCCGCGGTACATCGAACGACGGACCACTCCACGGGGAGATCACAGCTCGGCGACACCGCCACCGTAAGTTCACCGGCCAGGCGATACTTGCCCTATGCCGACCTCCGCCGTCCCCTCCCGTTCGGAACTGATCGAACACCTCATACAGACCAGGATCGCGGGCGAGGTCGCCACTCCCCGGGAGAACAACCTGGCGCACTACCGGGAGCTGGCCAACGGCAACCGCTACTACTGGCTCGGCCTCGAGCTCGGCGACCGCTGGACCGACGAACAGGACGTGCTGGCCGTGATGGCCGAGCGGTGCGGCGTCGACGAGGACCCGGAGCACCGGCAGGGCCAGGACACCATCGACCCCGAACTGACCGTCGAGGCCCTGGACCGGGCCGCGACGCTGCTGCGGAAGGCCGTCGCCGACCGCCAGCGGGTGCTGGTGGCCACCGGCCACCCCGGCGGGCTGCTCGGCGTGCACGTCCGCACCGCCGCCGCCCTCCGGGCGGCCGGCTGCGAGCTGGTGCGGGTGCCGCTCGGCCTCACCGCCGACGAGGGCAGGATCGCCCAGTTCGCCGACGTCGCCGTCTACGAGCGCGGCGCCTCGCTCTGGCACACCCACTCGCCACGGCCGATGGCCGAGATCCTGGACGCCCTCCCCCAGGAGGGCGAGCCCCCGCCCGACCTGGTGATCGCCGACCACGGCTGGGCCGGCTGCGCGGCGGAACGCGGCATCAACACCGTCGGCTACGCCGACAGCAACGACCCGGCCCTCTTCCTCGGCGAAGCGGAGGGCACGCTCACGGTGTGCGTCCCACTCGACGACTACGTCACCAGCCCGCACTTCTACGAACCCCTCACCGCCTACCTGCTGGACGCGTCCGGCCTCACGACCGCGTAGGCCTGGCCGGCGGCGACAGCGGGGTTGGCGGCGCCGATGCGCGGGCGCGGCCAACCGGAGTTGGCGGCGGCCAATGCTTGGCTGGCGGCACGGCGCCTTGCTCAGCAGGCACTTCCCCGGCGCCGGCGACACCCCTGCGCGGAACGCGCCTGCAGGGGCGCCGTGCGGGTGCCTGGCCGGCGGCTACGCCGCCTTGGCGGCGCCGATGCCCGGCCGGCGGCAGGTCGCCTTGCTCACCAGGGACTTCGCCGCCGCCAGGCCGGCGGCCACGCCGGCCTGGCGGCGCGGGCGCCCTGTCAGCCGCTGCGCGGCCCTGCCGCTCACATGGCTTCGCCGACACCTGCCCGACAGCGACGCCGATGCCCAGCCTGCGGCGGCACCCCCCGCGCGGACCGACACGGTGACTTCGTCTGCGGCGGCGCGGTGCGGACTCTGGCCGGCCCGTGCCGGTCGTTGGCCCGATCGGGCCCGCCGCTAACCGGCGGTCGTTCCGGGGTCTGTGGTGCCGTGCCTGCGCGGAGCGGCCTTCTTGGCGGTCGTCTTCTTCGTCGCGGTCTTCTTGGCCACCGCCTTCTTCGCCACGGTCTTCTTCGCCGCCGTCTTCTCGGTCGCGGCCTTGCGTGCGGGTTTCTTCGCCGCGGGCTTCGTCTCGGTTGCGGGCCCGGCGCCAGCCGTCGCCGCGGGCCCCGCGGCGACGGAACTCGCGGGCGACGGCCGGTCGTCGTCGGTCACCGTCATGGCCGGCGGCGGCGTGTCGCGGCGGGTCCAGCGGTGCCACCAGTGGTGGCGGCGTGGGTGGAGGGCGTGGCCGAGCCAGCGGCCAGCCAGCACGTAGCCGACGAGGGCACCGGTGGTGTTGAGGATGACGTCGTCGACGTCGAAGGCGCGGCCCTCGACGATCAGCCCCTGGGCGATCTCCACCAACACCATCACCAGGGCCGTGAAGGCCGGCACCCGCAGCAGGCCACGGATGCGTGGGAAGAGCATCGGCAGCAGCACGCCGAACGGCACCCCGAGCAGGACGTTGCCGCCGACCTGCTGGAGGATCGAGAACCGGTCGGGCTGGTCGAGGTAGGCGCGGATCGAGGAGCCGGGCTCCAGGTTGGTGTGGATCATCTCGGTGGAGGCCGGCGAGGGCACCAGCGTCACCCGCGCCAGGGCCACCGCGAAGGCGACCATGCACACCAGGGCGACGAACAGCACGACCGTCCTGGCCAGCGAGGCACCCCAGGAGTCGCGCTGGAGGAACGGCGTCCGCTCCCTTGGCGACGGCGTCGGCATCGGCGTCGGCATCGGCGTCGGCATCGGCACTCCTTCGGTCGGCGACCGGGATCCGCTGCCCCGGCGTCTACCCGCGGCGGCCGGCGCCCACGCGGCCCACGCGGCGTCGCCGGCCGGGGTGGTGGCACAGTGGGAGGTCCGCCCCCTATCCCTGGAGACACACCATTCCCATGCGGTTGCTGCTGATACGCCACGGCCAGACCCCCTCCAACCTCAAGCACCTCCTCGACACGGCCGTGCCGGGGCCGGCGCTGACGCCGCTCGGGCAGCAGCAGGCGGCGGCCCTGCCCGAGGCGCTCGCCGGGGAGGAGATCGGCGCGCTGTACGCCTCCACCCTGATCCGCACCCAGCTCACCGCGGCGCCGCTGGCCGAGCGGACCGGCCTTGAGGTCCGAGTGCGGGACGGCATCCGGGAACTGTCCGCCGGCGACCTGGAGATGCGGGGCGACGACCAGGCCATCGAGACGTACCTGACCACCGCCTTCGCCTGGTCGGCCGGGGACGCCACGCGCCGGATGCCGGGCGGCGAGAACGGCGTGGAGGCCCTTGGCCGCTTCGACGCCGTCGTCGCGGAGGCCGCCGGCACCGGCGCGGGGACGGTGGCCCTGGTGAGCCACGGGGCCGCCATCAGGACCTGGGTGGCCGCCCGGGCGGCCAACGTCGACGTGGCGTTCGCCGCCGCCCACGAGTTGCGGAACACGGGGGTGGTGATCCTCTCCGGCGCCCCCGACGAGGGCTGGCGGCTCCTCAGCTGGGAGGGCCGCTCCGTGGGCGCCGAGGACAGCGGCCCGGCCGACAGCGGTCCCGCCGGCGCCAGCGTCGAGGACGGACTCCCCGACCAGTGAGCTAGCCGCGGTCGCCGAAGGCCGCCGTCGGGTCCTGGCCCGTCTCCCACCAGACGCCCAGGCGTTGGCGGGCCAGGCGCCAGCCGGCGGCGGTCCTGACGAACTCCCAGTCGTAGGGGCCGCCCATCGCGTACGGCGTGGCGCGCATGTCGGGCCGGGGCACGGCGACGAACCACAGGTAGCCGATGCCCGTCGCCCGGTCGCCGCGTACCTCGAAGGCCGTGTTGAGGATGTGGTGCTGCATCGCGGCGTAGCCGGACTCCGCCTCGACCACGGTGCGGCGGATCGCGTCCCGGCCGCGCACCTCCTGCCACGGCCCGAACTCGAAGACCGCTTCCTCCGTCCAGCACTCGCTCCAGGTGTCCCAGTCCCTGGCGTCCAGGGCCCGCCAGCCGCGGATCATCAGGGCCCGCAGGTCGCGGTCGTCCTCCAGCGCGCGCACCCGGTCGAGCAGCGCCGCGTTCCCGGCTGCGTTCACTGGGCGCTCGCGGCCGGGCGGACGATGATCTCGTTGACGTCGACCTCGGCGGGCTGGGCGACGGCGTAGGCGATGGCGTCGGCAATCGCGGAGGCCGGTATCGCCACCGCGCGGTAGGCGCGCATGGCCTCCCGCGCCACCGGGTCGCCGATGCTGTCCGCCAGCTCGGACTCGGTCACCCCGGGGGACACCAGCGTGACGCGGATGTCGCCGGACGACTCCTGGCGCAGGCCCTCGGAGATGGCGCGCACCGCGAACTTGGTGGCGCAGTAGACGGCGGCGGTCGGCACCACCTCGTGGGCGCCGACCGAGGCGACGTTGACGACGTGCCCGCCGCCCTGTTCCCGCAGGTGCGGCAGCACGGCGGCGATCCCGTGCAGCACGCCGCGCACGTTCACGTCGATCATGCGGTCCCACTCCTCGGTCCGCAGCGCCTCCAGCGGCGACAGCGGCATCACGCCGGCGTTGTTCACCAGCACGTCGACGCGTCCGAACGTCTCCAGCGCCGCGGCCACGAAGGCGCGGGTGTCGGCGGCGTCCGTGACGTCGAGGCGGCGGTACCCGACCTGACCGCCCGCCGCGCGGAGCTCGTCGGCCAGCCGTTCCAGGCGCTCGACACGACGGGCGCCGAGGAAGACCCGGTGTCCTTCGGCCGCGAGGCGCCGCGCGGTCGCCTCGCCGATCCCACTGCTGGCTCCCGTGACCAGCACGTTCCTGATGTTCCTGGTGTCGCTCGTGGATGTCACCACGGCTGCTCCCTTCTCTCAGCGGGTGGCGTCCACTCTCCGGGCGCGGCGTCCCGGCAACCAGGACGGCCGTTGCCCGGGTGTGGCACACCCAGGCACGACGGGCCGGCCCGCGCCTACGCTGGACGGGGCGAGCGAGAGGGAGTGACAGGGTGAGGAACAGGGTGAGCGACAACGCACTCGGCGAGTTCCTGCGCGCCCGGCGCGCCCGCCTCGGTCCCGAGGAACTCGGCCTGACCTCGTACGGGCGGCGGCGCGTGCCGGGGCTGCGGCGCGAGGAGGTGGCGGTGCTGGCCGGCGTCAACGGCGACTACTACGCCCGGCTCGAACAGGGGCGGGAGCGGAACCCGTCGCCCCAGGTGCTCGGCGCCCTGAGCGACGCCCTCCGGCTGGACGCCGAAGCCAGGGACCACCTCTTTCGGCTGGCCGGCGCCGCGCCCGACGGCCGTGGGCCGGCCACCGACCGGCTGGTCTCGCCCGAGCTGCGGACCCTGCTCGACGGCTACGCGCACACGCCGGCGCTGGTGCTCGACGCGACGCTCGACGTCCTCGCCGCCAACGCGCTGGCCCGCGCCCTGTTCTCGCCCTTCCGGCGGCTGGACAACCTGGCGTTGACAACCTTCCTCGACCCGGCTGCCCGCTCGTTCTACCGGCGTTGGCCCGAGGTGGCGGAGGCGACCGTCGCGAGCCTCCGCCACGGCACCGGCCCCGACCCGGACCACCCGCGGCTCCGGGAGGTGGTGGACACCCTGCTGGCGGCCAGCGCGGAGTTCGCGGCGCTGTGGCGCGGCCACGTCGTGTCCGTCAAGAGCCAGGGCCCCAAGGAGCTCGACCACCCGGAGGTCGGCGTCCTGTCCCTCACCTACCAGACCTTCGACGTGCGCGCCGCGCCGGGGCAGCAGCTCGTGGTCTACCAGGCGCCTCCGGACAGCCCGAGCGCCCAGGCCCTGGCCCTCCTCGGCAGCCTCCACGCGCCGCCGCCCCAGCCGGTCGAACGCTGATCCCGCGCCGGCCGGAGGCGGCTCAGCCGCGGGCGATGGCGATGCTGCCGGCGAGGCGCTCCCCCGCCTCGTAGATCATGTACGGCACCCCGCGGTCCGTGCCGAACGCCGGCGCGGCGGCCCGGCCGTTGTCGGGTGCCCCGGCCAGCGGGCGGTAGAAGACGCCCAGGTGGTCACGGCGGGAGAAGTCGGCGCCGACCTCGGTGATCCGGATGGTCCCGCCGCTCGCCCGGTCGGTGTGGTAGACGACGTACGCGGAGCCGTTCCTGGTCAGCAGGTGCGGGCCGCTCAGGTCGTTGACGCCGATGTCGGAGTACCTGATCAGCGGCTGGCTCGCGAAGCTCCAGCTCCGCCCGTCCGGTGACCAGCCCCAGCCGATGGAGCGGTGGTTGGCCGTGGTGTTCATCATGAAGAGCATCACGTAGCGCGCGCCCCGGTCCGGCAGCGCGTGCGGGAAGACCCGGGCGTAGGAGGCCTCGGTGGTGCCCGAGGGCAGCATCGAGGTGGTCAGCACGGTGCGGTCGTAGACGAAGTCGATGCCGTTGGACGAACGGGCGAGACGGGTCGTGGTGTTCTCGCCGTGGAAGTAGAGCCACAGCTCGCGCTCGCCCTCGTGCCACATGACGTGCGGCGAGGAGACGTGGCTGACCGAGTAGTGCGGGGACCAGCGGTTGGAGACGATCGGGTTCCCCGGGTACTCGGTGTAGGGGCCCGCGATGGAGTCCGCGTACGCCAGGCAGATGCCGCCGGGCGCGTCGTGCGGCGCGTAGTAGAGGTAGTAGCGGCCCAGCGGGGCGGACAGCCGGTCGTAGACGCCGCGGACGCAGGGGAAGATGATCTCGCCGGTCGGGTTGTAGGAGAGCCGCCCCGGGGTCAGCAGCGTGCCGAGGTGGCGGTAGTCGGGGAAGCCGCCCGGCGCCGCGGCGGCCGGGGTGGCGGGCGTGCCGAGGGCGAGCAGGCCGCCGGTGGCCGTGGCGGCGGACAGGAAGGTACGGCGGTTCAGGGGCATCAGGGACTCCGTCGCATCGGTGGTACGGGTCGTGGGATCGGGAGAGTTCTACAGGTGCAGCGCGGCGGTGACGGCGAAGCCGCCGAGGGCGACGCACCACACGTAGGGCAGCGTCCTGACCATCACCTGCTGGGGGCTGACGCCCGAGTACTGGGCGCTCCACACCGTCTGGGTGCTGGTGGGGTCGGCGACGCCGAACACCTGGTTGTAGGAGGCGGTCAGGCCGAGCACCGCCACGGCCGGGTAGATCCCCGCCGCGATCAGCACGCCGGCGATGCCGGCGCCCAGCCCGTAGACGTTCAACGGGCCCCGGTAGAGGCAGAGCGGCACCAGCGCGGTGAAGACCAGCACGAACAGCACGGGGTTCCGCGGGCTGACGGCCTCGACCAGCGGTTCGAGTGCGGTGACGGCGTCCGGCAGCTGCACCGCCGCCAGCAGCACGCCGATCGCCACGAACAGCGCGATGGGCGCGGCCGCCACCTCGAAGCCCGCGTACAGGGTGCGCAGCAGGCGGGTGTTCATGTCGCGTGGCCGGGTCGTGGTGACCAGCGCGAAGAGCACGCCCGCCAGCAGCGAGGGGATGATCGCCACCTCGAAGACCAGGGCGAGCACCAGCGGGACCGCCGGGGTGAACAGCGCGTACCACGGCGCGTCGCCGAGCCGTTCGCGCCGCGAGGGGCGCCGGTCGGGGCGCGCGTCGAACGACCGCAGCGACCAGGTGTGTTCCACGCCCCGCCGCCGGGTCTCCACCAGCACGAACAGCACGGCGAAGAAGGCGGCGAACGGGAACAGCCGCATCATGAAGCCCCGCACCGTGTCCACCGGCAGGTCGAGGGCGGTCGAGAAGAACTGCCAGACCGGCAGCTCGAACGGCATGCCGGCGGCGATCCCCATGAGGATGGTCCCGGCGGCGGTCACCTTGGGCACGCCCACCGCGATCATCGCGGGGATCCCGATGATGCCGGCGAGCATCGCGGCGGGCGCGGAGCCGGTGACGGTGCCGACCAGCGCGGAGATGCCGAGGACGCCGAGCGCGACCACGGTGGGCCGGTCCCCGCCGAACTCCACGATCTTGCGGACCAGGGTGCCCGCGATGCCGGTCTCGTCGAGCAGCTTGCCGAGCCAGGAGCCGAGCAGGATGGCGATCATGGTGGCCGCCAGCCTGGCCGAGCCCTCCTGGAGGACGGTGTCGAAGACGCTGGCCTCCCCGGTCAGCGGCGCCCCCACCACCAGGGCGACGGCGACGCCGAGCAGGACCAGGGCGAACGCCGTGGGCAGCTTGCGGGTCAGCATCAGCACGACCCCGGCCAGCATGATCAGCAGAATGACGATTCCCACGGTCTCTCAGTCCTCTCGCAGGGCGACGACCGCGCGGGCCAGCGCGGCGGTCAGCAGCAGCGGGCCGCGGCCGAGGCCGAGGGTGGCGCCGGCGTAGGCGTGCGCGGCGATCTCGTCGGCGCCGGCGACATGGCCGAGCCGCCGCCACCGGCCGAGGAGCGGCAGCTGGTGGTCGAGCGCGACCCGCAGGCGCCGCTTCGCGGCGGGCTCGTGCAGCCGGTGGTGGCCCGCCTCGTGGGCGACGGCGGCGGCGCGGACGGCGCCCTCGGGGTACCGGGCGCGCCAGCCGAGGAGTTCGATCAGCTCCTCGGCCAACGCCACGGTGTCGGTGAACAGTTCGACGGTCGGCTCGGGCCGGGAGCGGTAGCGGGCCAGCAGCGGCGGGTCGCCGTCGAGGCCGCCGGGGCGCTCCACCACCCGGGGCGGCCCGGCGTCCGCCGGCTCGGCGGCCAGGGCGGCGCCGAACCGGGCGGCCGCGACCGCCCAGCGGCGCAGGGTCTCCTCGTCGCGGCCCTCGTGGGTCGGGGTGCCGGCCAGCAGGGCGACGGCGAACGCGGTGTCGTCCCGGTCGGCCAGCGCGGCGCAGTCGGCGAGCAGCCGCTCGAGACGGGCGGGGCCCAGGCGTTCGGCGAGCGGGCGAGCCGTGGCAGGGGCGGGAACGACGGCGCTCACGACCGCACCTCGAGCACCGCGACGACCGGCTCGTCCCCGGTGCGGGAGCGCAGCTCGCTGCGGGCCAGGGCCAGCAGCGGCTCGGCGTCCAGCACGCCGGACAGGTCGGCTATTCGGGTACCGAGCAGCAGGCGCACCGCCGGGGCGCGCACGCCGCCGTCGCCGTAGGAGGTCGTCTCGCGCACCAGGTCGGCCAGCACGCCGGGCGCCTCGGCCACGGTGGTGGTGGCCACCCGGGCGTCGGCCGCGTGCAGCCGCACCACGCCGTCGGCGTCGAGCACCCGCACCGGGTGCAGCGCCCGCCGCAGCCGCCGCCTTCGCACCGCCCCGTAGACGGTGTGGGAGGGGGTGCCGGCCAGCACCTCCACCCGTTCGGGCGGCACCCTGAGGCTGGCCGCGGCGGCACGGAGCCGTTCGGCGTCGTCCGCGCGGTGGGCGCGGTCCTGGGTGCGGAGTTCGGTGGCGCCGGTGGCGACGGCCCGCACCGTGCTGGTCTGCGGGTCGACGGTGACCTCCACCTCGACCGCTTCGGGGCTCGCGCCCTGCGCGACCACGGCCTGTTCGGCCTCGTTGCGCACCCCCAGGATCTGCTCCTGGGTGGCCCCTGGCACGATCCGCTCGATCTGCTCGCGGACCAGCGCCAGCGCCACGCCCACCGGGCTGATCACCTCGTTGTGGGCGGCGATCTTCCCGGGCAGCCCGGTGATCGCGGCCAGGTGTGGGGTGACGGCGGCGGCGCCGCCCCCGCCGCCGACCAGCACCACGGCCTCCTCGTCGAGCCGGTAGTCGCGAACCATCCGGTCCACGACCTCCCTGACCCGGGCGGCGCCCGCGTCCAGCACGGTTTTCGCCGCGCCCGGCACGTCCGTGCCAAGGGCCCGGGCCAGCGGGGCGAGCGCCGCCGCCGCGACGGCCGGGTCGGACCGCGCGAAGTCGCCCTCCGGGACCCGGCCCAGCGCGTTGGCCGCGCATGTCATGGTCAGCGCGAACCGTCCGCCCGCCGCGTCGATCACCGCGTGGTCGTCCGGGTCGCCCGGCATGGGCCGGATCAGCGTGAGCGTGGCGTCCCGAAGGTCCTCGGGGGCGGCGAAGCAGGCGTAGGGCAGCCCGGCGATGTGGGCGCTGCGCGGCCCGGCCGCGACCACCGCCCCGCCGCCGACCCGCACCATCGAGCCGCCGCCGACGCCGACCGTCCGCACGTCCAGCGCCGGCAGGTAGGAGCTGCGGCCGAGGATCTCGGCATGCCGCACCGCGACCCTGCCCCGGTGGATGACGCTGATGTCGGTGGAGGTGCCGCCGGTCTCCAGGAAGACGCCCTCGCTGACCCGTTCCCGCATCAGCGCCCCCGCCACCCCGGCGGCAGGGCCGGACAGGATGGTGAGCAGCGGGCGGCGGCGCATCTCGTCCAGCGACATCACGCCGCCGTCGCAGCGCATCACCATCAGCGGCGCCCGCACGCCCGCCTTCACCACGGAGGTGTCCACCAGGTCGGCGGTGGCCAGCATCCGGGGCAGGATCGCGGCGTTGACGACGGCCGTGCGGGTGCGCTTGCCGAGGCCGTAGAGGGAGGTGATCTCGTGCGCCGTGGTCACCGGCAGTCCCGCGGCCCGCGCCTCGGCGGCCACCGCCTCCTCGCCCTCCGGCGCGTCCACGCTGAACGGCTCGGTGGCGACGACGACTTCGGCGCCGGCCTCGGTGACCCGCGCCACCGCGTCCCGCACGGCGGCCGGGTCGCCCGGGTCGGCGAGGTGGGCGTAGCGCAGCGGCAGCCTGCGTCCTGGCGCCAACTCCAGCCTGCCGAGCGCGGCGAGGCGGCGGGTCAGGAACCCGGCGGGCCCCTTGCCGATGCCGACCAGCCCCACGGGGGCGACGTCCCCCTCGAGCAGGGCGTTGGTAGCCTGAGTCGTGCCGTGTGCCAGGAACGTCACGTCCTCGGGGGCGCGGCCGATCTCGGTGAGCAGCCGGTCGAGCGCCTCCACGATGCCATGCGCGACGCCGTCGCGATGGTGGTGGCTGGTCGGGACCTTCACCTGGCCGATCAGCTCCAGCGAGGTGGCGTCGACCGCCACCGCGTCCGTGAAGGTTCCGCCCACGTCGATGCCGACGCGCAGGCGGTGAGTGGTCCGTTGAGCGGTCATGTTCGAGGGACACCTCCTTGTGTGCCATGTCGGAAGTGGGCGGTGCCGGGCGGGACAGGTGGAGCTGTCCCGCCCGGGTTCACCGGCCACGGGGGCGGGCCGCCGGGGCCCGGGGCGTTCAGTAGCCGCGCACGTCGGGCCAGTGGCGTTCGACGCCGGCGCGGTCGAGGACCCGGGCGAAGTCGGCGAACCGCTGTTCCTCCTCTCGCACCTGGTGCGGCGTCACCTTGGCGTCCAGGCAGTGGGCGGCCAGCGCGCCGGCCACCTCGCCGACGTTCCACTCCACGGGGTGGAGCCGGTAGCAGCCGTTGGTGATGTGGGTGGTGCCGATGTTCTTGCCGGCCGGCAGCAGGTTGCCGACCCGGCGCGGCAGCAGCGCGCCGAGCGGGATCTCGAACGGCACGGAGCCGATGTCGATGTAGTCGTCGCCGCCGGTCGAGGGGTGCAGGTCGATGCGGTAGCCGCCGACGCCCACCGAGTCGCGGTGCCGGGTGCCGCCGTAGGGGCCGACCAGGTCGATCGCCACGTCGTGCTCGGTGACGGTGGTGACCGCCTTGATCCGGCGGGACTCCCGCACATAGGCCGACTTGGCCAGGCCGTCCGGGGTGCCCGTCACGTCGGGGCGGATCCGCAGCCCGGGGAAGCCGGTGCCGCCGTCGGGCCTTGGCGCCTCGGTCTGGAGCCAGTACAGCACCGAGCGGGACAGCTCGCGCGCCCCCGCCAGCGCCTCCGCCGCCACCGCCTCGCCCGCGCCGACCAGCGGCTTCAACCAGTAGTCGTTGAGCGGCCAGTTGACCAGTGTGATGTCCGAGTCGAACGCGCCGGGGCGGTGCAGCCCGCGCGCCAGGATACGCCGGAAGCCCCACAGCTCCTTGTCCCCCGCGTCCGCGCTCTGGTCGGCGGCGACGACCAGCGGATCGGACTCCGGGTTGGGCCGGAACGAGCGCTCCACCGGCTCCAGCGTGCGCGGGTCGGGGGCGGTGAAGCCCAGCAGCGGCCCGGGCCAGAACTCCGGGCGGTAGGAGCGCCAGAACGCGTAGTCGGCTGGGCGGTCCCCCACGTGGTCCTCGCCCGCGTGGTGGGAGACGGCGAAGCAGACGGTGATGCCCTGCTGGTTGAGCGGCTGGGCCTCGTCGGGCGCGTGCGGCTCGTCGAACTCGGCCCGCGCCTCGGCGCCGAGCGCGTGCTCGACCCCGGCCAGTTCCAGCAGCTCCCCGGTCTCCGTGGCGTCCAGCACATAGGGCGCGGTCACGGTGCGGCGGACGCCGCGGCGGGTGTCGAGCAGCGTCACCGCGCGCACCGCGTCGCCCTCGGTCTCGGCGGCGACCGGCCGGTGCTCGGTCAGCACCGTCAGCCGCCCGGCCGCGCGGTGCGGGGCGAGCATCGCCTCCAGCACGGCCAGCGCCACCCGCGGCTCGTGGCAGAGCTTGCTGACCCGCCCGGCGCCCGGGTTCAGCTCGGTGACCGCCAGGGCCTCGGAACGCAGCGGGTACCAGCGGCGGTAGTAGTCCCGGATGTGGCCGCGCAGCGCCCGGTAGCTCGCGGTGGCGCCGAACTGCTCGATCCACGGGTGCTCGTCGGGCGGCACGGCCTGCGCCGTCAGCTGGCCGCCGACCCAGTCGGTCTCCTCGGTCAGGACGGCGCGCCGCCCGGCCCGGCAGACGGCGAGCGCCGCGGCGACCCCGCCCAGCCCGCCGCCCACGATGAGGACGTCGGTCTCGGCGGGTGGGCTGGTCGGTTCCGGCATGGAAGCTTCTCCTCGTTCGGTGCTCGGTGTGTGCGGTGCGGCGGTCAGGGGGACGCCGGGCACGCGGGCGGCGCCACGGTCGCGCCGGGGCGGAAGCGGCAGGTCACCAGGGCCGCCGACGTCCGTTCCCCGCCGGCGAGCAGGTCGGTGAGCAGGCGGACGGCGGCGGCCCCGAGATCCGCCCTGGGGATGTCGAAGCCGGTGGGTTCCGGCTCCCCCGCCAGGTCGGCGGGCGGGGAGCCGAGCAGCGCCAGCGACACCTCGTCCGGCACCCGCAGCCCGGCCCGGGCCACGGCCGTGGTCAGCGCCCGCCAGGCCTCGCCGGTGTCGGTCTCCTCGGCGACGAACGCGGTGACCCCCTCGGCGTACCTGGCCCGCAACCACGCGGCGTCGAGCTCCGCGGCGGGCCGCGCGGTGCGCACCACCGTGCCCCGGGCGGCGGGCAGCCCGGCGGCGGCAAGACCGGCGAGGAAGCCCCGCTCCCGGTCGGCCGAGGCGGGCGCGTCGTCGTCCTCGCGGACCAGCAGCATCCGCCGGTGCCCGAGACCGGCCAGCCGTCCGACGACCTCGGCGCTGGCGGTCGCGTAGTCCGCCCCGACCCAGGCCAGGCCCTCGGGCTCGTCCCGGCGGCCGAGGTGGACCAGCGGGAAGCCGTCCGCCACCAGCCGCCGCAGCGGCTCGGCCGGCACCTGCCGCCCCAGGAGCAGGCAGCCGTCGGCGAGCCGCACCCGGTCGAGCGCCCCCGGCGCGCCGGCCCCGGCGCCGCCGCTGCTCGACCCGGTGAACAGCACCAGGTCGTAGCCCCGGGCGGCGGCCTCCTGCTCGATGCCGACCAGGAAGCGGTAGTAGGAGTGCTCGACCGCGGTGGGGAAGGTGGCGGTGAAGCTGAACACGCCCAGCAGGTTGTTCCGCGCCGCCGCCAGCCGCCGCGCCGCGGGGTCCGGGACGTAGCCGAGGGTCCTGGCCGCCTCGAGCACCCGCTCGCGGGTGGCCTCCTGGATGACGATGCCCTGCTTGTTGCCGCCCAGGACCAGCGACACGGTCGTCTGCGAGACGCCCGCGAGCCGCGCCACCTCGGCCTGCCGAGGCCGCCCGCGCCGCGCCACGCGGGGCTTCCTTTCGGTCACTTCTCCCACCTTCCGACTAATGCGCATTAGCTGGCGGGAGTGAGCGACCACACCCATGACTAATGCGGATTAGCGGAAACTGTGCCGCCCCCACCCGGCCACCGTCAAGACCCGTGCACGGCGGATCCCCCCGTCCGGATACCGCCGCCCGTCAGGCGCGCCCGGTCCGGGGGACCCTCATCAGGCCCTCCTGCATCACCGTGACCGCCAGGCGTCCTTCCCTGGTGAAGATCCGGCCGTGGGCCAGCCCGCGGCCGCCCTGGGAGGACGGCGAGTCCGTGTCGTACAGCAGCCACTCGTCGGCGCGGAACGGCCGGTGGAACCACATGGCGTGGTCCAGGCTGGCGCCCACGATGTCGCCCACCGTCCAGCCGCCCCTGCCGTGGGCGAGCAGCACCGAGTCGAGCAGCGTCATGTCGGAGACGTAGGTGCCGAGGCACAGGTGCGAGACGGGCGTGTCCCGGTCGCCGTCGAGCTTGCCGTTGACCCGGAACCACACCTGCGAGCGCGGCTCGCGCGGCCGCCCGGCGGTGGCGAACGGCGGCTCGTCGACGTACCGCAGGTCGATGGCGCGCCGGGCCTCGAGCAGCAGGTCGGCCACGGCGGGGTCGAGGAACCGGTGGGCGTGGCGCGGCAGCAGCTCGTCGGCGGTGGGCAGCGTCTCGGGGTCGGGGGCCGACGGCATCGGCTCCTGGTGTTCCAGGCCCTCCTCGGCGGGCTGGAAGGAGGCCGAGAGGTGGAAGATCGGCTGGCCGTGCTGGACGGCGACCACCCGGCGGGTGGTGAAGGAACGGCCGTCCCTGATCCGGTCGACCGTGTAGACGATGGGCGCACCTGGGTCGCCCGGGCGCAGGAAGTAGGAGTGCAGCGAGTGCGGCAGCCGCTCCTCCGGCACGGTCCGGCAGGCGGCGACCAGGGCCTGCGCGGCAACCTGGCCGCCGAAGACCCGGGGGATCACCCAGTCGTGGCTGGCGCCCCGGAATATGTCCTGTTCGATCGGCTCCAGATCGAGCAGTCCCAGAAGGTACTGGAGAGTAGCGTCCATGCGCCGATTCTCCCCCGCGGCCCGGAACGCGCAGCACGGAGGCCCGGATCCGATGGATCCGGGCCTCCGTGTTCAGTAGCGGGGACAGGATTTGAACCTGCGACCTCTGGGTTATGAGCCCAGCGAGCTACCGAGCTGCTCCACCCCGCGTCGTGTTCTCCACCTTAGTCGGCGCCGGAGGCTTCCCGCAAATCGCCGGCCCCGCACTCGGGGCAGCGCCCGTAGTAGGTGACCGTGACGTCCGAGACGACGAAGCCGAACCGCTCGTCCTCCGGCAGCGCCCGCAGCGGGTCGCCGGCGAGCCGCACGTCCCGCATCGCGCCGCAGCCGGAGCAGACCAGGTGCTGGTGCGGCTGGTGCGCGTTGGGGTCGTACCGCTTGGCGCGCCCGTCCGTGGTGACCTCGATCACCTCGCCGAGCGCGACCAGCTCGCCGAGCGTGTTGTAGACGGAGGCGCGCGAGATCTCCGGCAGGCGCGCGACGGCCCTGGCGTGCACCTCGTCGGCGGTGAAGTGCACGTGCTCACCGTCCAGCACCTCGGCGATGACCCGGCGCTGGGCCGTGAGCCGCCACCCGCGCTCGCGGAGTCTCCGCAGGAGATCACTCATGGCACCACCCTAGCTGGCGACCCGCCACCTCGGACGGGATGTGATGTAGGTCGTCATCTTGACTTGGACAAAGTCCAATATAGGATCGGTTCTGTCAACGGCCAAGGGGGGCCGCACGGCAGAACGACATCCCGGCAGTACCCGACAAGCACCCGAAGGGCGTGACAGGCAGATGACCGACCAGATCGCAGCCGGACCGCTGACCACCGAGGCCGGTGCCCCGGTGGCGGACAACCAGAACAGCCAGTCCGCCGGTCCCGGCGGCCCTGGTCTCATCCAGGACCAGCTCCTGATCGAGAAGCTCGCGCACTTCAACCGCGAGCGGATCCCGGAGCGCGTCGTGCACGCCCGCGGCGCCGGCGCCTACGGCACCTTCACGGTCACCGCCGACGTGACGCCGTACACCAGGGCCCGGTTCCTCTCCGAGATCGGCAAGCGGACCGAGGTCTTCCTGCGCTTCTCCACCGTCGCGGGCAGCCTGGGCTCGGCCGACGCCGTGCGCGACCCGCGCGGCTTCGCCCTGAAGTTCTACACCGAGGAGGGCAACTACGACCTCGTCGGCAACAACACCCCGGTCTTCTTCATCAGGGACGCCATCAAGTTCCCCGACTTCATCCACACCCAGAAGCGGGACCCCTACACCGGCTCCCAGGAGGCGGACAACGTCTGGGACTTCTGGGGGCTGAGCCCCGAGTCCACCCACCAGGTGACCTGGCTCTTCGGCGACCGCGGCATCCCCGCCAGCTACCGCCACATGGACGGCTTCGGCTCCCACACCTTCCAGTGGAGCAACGAGGCGGGCGAGGTCTTCTGGGTGAAGTACCACTTCAAGACCGACCAGGGCATCAGGAACCTGACCTCCGAGGAGGCCGCGGTGCTGGCCGGCCAGGACCCGGACAGCCACCAGCGCGACCTGCGCGTCGCCATCGAGAACGGCGACTTCCCCAGCTGGACCGTCCAGGTGCAGATCATGCCGGCCGCCGACGCCGCCACCTACCGGTTCAACCCGTTCGACCTGACCAAGGTCTGGCCGCACGCCGACTACCCGCCGATCGAGATCGGGAAGCTGGAGCTCAACCGCAACCCGGAGAACGTCTTCGCCGAGGTCGAGCAGTCGATCTTCTCCCCGCACCACTTCGTGCCGGGCATCGGCCCCTCGCCCGACAAGATGCTCCAGGGCCGGCTCTTCGCCTACGGCGACGCCCACCGCTACCGCGTCGGCGTCAACGCGGACCACCTGCCGGTCAACCGCCCGCACGCCACCGAGGCCCGCACCAACGCCCGGGACGGCTTCGCGTACGACGGCCGGCACGGCGGCGCCAGGAACTACGAGCCCAACAGCTTCGGCGGCCCGGCCCAGACCGACCGCCCGCTGTGGGAGCCGGTGCCCGTCGCCGGCGTCACCGGCGACCACCCGACGCCCGTCCACGCCGAGGACGACGACTTCGTCCAGGCCGGCAACCTCTACCGGCTGATGTCGGAGGAGGAGCGGGAGCGGCTGGTCGCCAACCTGGCAGGCTTCATCGCCCAGGTCTCCCGCAACGACATCGCCGAGCGGGCGATCGAGAACTTCCGCAAGGCGGACGAGGACTACGGCAAGCGGCTCCAGGCCGCGGTCCAGGCCCTCCGCGGCCGGTGACGGTGCCCTTGCCGTAACCACCCGGGCCGGTGGCGCGCCCGGCGCGCCACCGGCCTCGGGCGGCTCTGCCACGCCGTGCCCCGGCGGTTCGACCACCGGCACCGCTCGACACCCACGACAGCGAGCCCGACCGCCGGCGGCATGCCTCCGGCAGTCCGACCACCGGCACCGCTCGACACCCACGACAGCGAGCCCGACCGCCGGCCCCGCCGAGCCCGCGCGCGCGAACCGTCAGTCGCCGAGCCGCCGCAGCAGCTCCTCGTGGAGCAGGCCGTTGGAGGCCACCGCGTTGCCGCTGTGCGGCCCTTCGCGGCCGTCGAGGCCGGTGAAGCGGCCGCCGGCCTCCTTCACCACGATCGCCGGCGCCGCCATGTCCCACAGCGACAGCTCGGGCTCGGCGCACATGTCGACGGCGCCCTCGGCCACCATCATGTAGGACCAGAAGTCGCCGAAGGCCCGGGTGCGCCAGCACTCCCGGCCCAGCTGGAGGAACGCGTCGAGCCGGCCGAGCTCCTCCCAGCCGCCGAGCGAGGAGTAGGAGAACGAGGCGTCGGCCAGCTCGGACACCGCCGACACCCGCAGCCGGGTCGCCGACGTCAGGCTGCGCCCGGTGTAGGCGCCGGCCCCCTCGGCGGCCCACCAGCGGCGGCCGATCGCGGGCGCCGAGACCACCCCGACCACCGGCCGGTCCCCGCCCTCGCCGCGGTCGAGCAGCGCGATCAGCGTGGCCCACACCGGGACGCCCCGCACGTAGTTCTTGGTGCCGTCGATCGGATCGACGATCCAGCGCCGTGGTCCCTGCCCCTCGCTGCCGAACTCCTCGCCGAGCACCGCGTCCCGCGGCCTGGCCCGCTGGAGGGCCGACCTGATCAGCTCCTCGGCGGCCGTGTCGGCCTCGCTGACCGGCGTCATGTCCGGCTTGGTGTCGACCTTCAGGTCGAGCGCCTTGAACCGCTCCATCGTCGCGGCGTCGGCGGCGTCGGCCAGCACGTGGGCGAGACGCAGATCATCGTGGTAGTCCGGCATGCCCCCAGTATCCGGCACGGCTCGCCGGGCCCCGCGAACCACCTTGACAGCCCGTGACGCCGCGTCAATCCTGTGCCGCACCGGGGCGTCGCGGCCCCGGGCAGGCGAGGAGGCGACGATGCCCACCGCGCGTGAGTCACTGCTCGATGCGGCCGGTGCCGCCGTGGAGTCGCGCCCCTGGCGGCGCGTCCGGATGGTGGAGGTGGCCGCGACGGCCGGCGTCTCGCGGCAGACCCTCTACAACGAGTTCGGGGGCAAGGAGGGGCTCGGCGCCGCCCTCACGGCCCACCGCACCGCCCTGCTCCTCGACGGCTTCGCCGCCCAACTCGCCCGCCGCCGCTCGCTGGACGGCGCCGCCGACTGGATCCTGGCGACGGCCCGCGCCGACCGCGTGGTGCGGGCGGCCCTCACCGGCTGCCAGTGCGCTGGCGCGCCGCCGACCGGCGCGCCACCGGCGCGACTGATCGCCGAGTTACGCGACCGCGCCGTCCGCGCCCTACCGCACGCCTCCCCGACCGACTGCGAATCCGCCATCCGCCTGGCCGTCTCCCACCTGATCGCCCCGTGACCGGCGACGCGCCCGCGCAGCCCCGCGGAGCGGCTTGCCGGGCGCCGCGCGGGTGCGGCCACCTACGAGCCGCGCCGCCGACGACGCGCGGCTCCGCCGCTTGGGGGCCCTGAGCCGAGCGACCGGGGCGGACGCCCGGCGCCTAGTCCGTACGTTCCCGGGACGCCAGGAGCCGCCGCAGCGAGGCGAGCCTGGCCGGCTCCGCGTGGCCCTCGGCCACCCACGCGTCGAGGGCGCAGTCCGGCTCGTCGTGCGAGCAGGCGCGCGGGCACTCCGCCGTGCCGGGCTCCAGGTCCGGGAAGGCGTGGATCACCCGGGACGGCCGCACATGGTGCAGCCCGAACGACCGCACCCCGGGCGTGTCGATGACCCAGCCCGGCGCGCCGGGCAGCGGCAGCGCGAGCGCCGAGACGGTGGTGTGCCGGCCGCGCCCGGTGACCACGTTGACCTCGCCCGTGGCCCGCCGCCGCTCCGGAACCAGCGCGTTGACCAGCGTCGTCTTGCCCACCCCGCTGTGCCCGACGAAGGCCGTGACCCGGTCGACCAGCAGCTCGCGCACCCGCGCCACGGCCGCCGGGTCGCCGCCGAACTCCTCGGCGGTGGTGACCACATGGCGGACGCCGAGCGGCGCGTACGTCTCCAGCAGCGGCTCGGCCGGGGCCAGGTCGGCCTTGGTCAGGATCAGCAGCGGGTCGAGCCCGGCGTCGTAGGCGGCCACCAGGCAGCGATCGATCAGCCGGGGCCGCGGCTCGGGGTCGGCGAGCGCCGTGACGATCGCCAGCTGGTCCGCGTTGGCCACCACCACCCGCTCGAACGGGTCGTCGTCGTCCGCCGTCCGCCGCAGCGTCGAGGAACGGTCCTCGATCCTGACGATCCTGGCCAGGGTGTCCCGGTCCCCCGACAGGTCACCCACCACGGCCACCCGGTCGCCCACGACCACGCTCTTGCGGCCCAGCTCCCTGGCCTTCATCGCCGTGATCACGCGGTCCTCGACGAGACACGTGAACCGGCCGCGGTCCACCGTGACCACGAAGCCCTCGGCGGCGTCCTCGTGCTTGGGACGCCGGTGGGTGCGCGGCCGGGTGCCCCGCCGGCTGGGGCGGACACGGACGTCGTCCTCGTCGGTGTGCTTGCCGTACCGGCGCATGGCTACCGCGGCCTTCTCAGGCCCTCGGCCCCGACGCCGCCAACATGCCGTGCCACAGGTCGGGGAAGTCCGGCATGGTCTTGCCGGTGGTGGCGATGTTCTCCACCTCCACGTCCTTGACCAGCAGGCCGAGCAGCGCGCCCGCCGTGGCGAGCCGGTGGTCGTCGTAGGTGTGGAAGACGCCGCCGTGCAGCGGCCGAGGGCGGATCCGCAGCCCGTCGGCGGTCTCGGTGACGTCGCCGCCGAGCGAGTTGATCTCCTTGGTGAGCGCGGCGAGCCGGTCGGTCTCGTGCAGCCGCAGGTGCGCGACGCCGCGCAGCACCGACTCGCTGTCGGCCAGCGCGGCCACCGCCGCGATGCCCGGGGTCAGCTCGCCGACCTCGCTCAGGTCGGCGTCGATGCCCCGCACCCGGCCGGTGCCGGTGAGGGTCAGCCCGCGGTCGTCGAGCACGCAGGTGCCGCCCATCTCCGTGAAGATGCGGCGCAGCGCGTCGCCGGGCTGCGTGGTGGCGCGCGGCCAGTCGGGGATGGTGACGCGGCCGCCGGTGACCAGGGCGGCGGCCAGGAACGGCTGGGCGTTGGACAGGTCGGGCTCGACGACCAGGTCGCCGCCGAGCAGCGCGCCGGGCCTGACCCGCCACACGTTGGGCTCGCCGCCGGAGTCGGGCGAGTCGACCCGGGCGCCGGCCTTCCGCAGCATGTCGACGGACATCCGGATGTGCGGCATGGACGGCAGCGTGGCGCCGACGTGACGTACCTCCACGCCCTGGTTGAAGCGCGGCGCGGAGAGCAGCAGCGCGCTGATGAACTGCGAGGAGGACGACGCGTCGACCTCCACGTACCCGCCCTCGACCGAGCCCGAGCCGTGCAGGGTCAGCGGCAGCGCGCCGCGCCCGCCGTCCTCGACACGCACGCCGAGGGCGCGCAGGGCGGCGATGAGACCGTGCAGCGGGCGCTCGTGGGACCGCTTGTCGCCGTCGAAGGCGACCGGGCCCTCGGCGAGCGCGGCGAAGGGCGGCAGGAAGCGCATCACCGTGCCGGCGTTGCCGACGTCGACGGCGGCCGGCGCCTGCGGGGTGGTCGGGATGATCCGCCACGACTCGCCGCGGCCGAGCGGCAGCCCGGAGACCGGGGAGTCCGAGGAGACGGTCTCCTCGATGCCGATGCCGAGCGCCCGGAGCCCGCCCGCCATCAGCAGGGTGTCCCGGGAGCGCAACGGGCGCCGCAGCCAGCCGGGATCGGCGGCCAGGGCGGCGAGGATCAGCGCCCGGTTGGTGACCGACTTGGATCCGGGGACGGTGACGGTGGCGTCGATGGCGCCATCGGCGAGCGGCGCGGGCCAGAGGGCGAGGCTTTCGCTGTTGTCGGTCATGCCTCTCACTTTAGTCGCGCGGGGCCCACCGTCAGAGGTCGAGCAGCCACCGTCCGCCGCCGGTCAGCGAGGTGAGCGACACGGCGTGGAAGAGGATCAGCCACATCAGCGGGGGGACGGAGGTGAGCCTGGCGAGCTGGTCGGCGTCGGAGTCCCGCGCGGCACCGCGCCGGCGCTTGGCCTGGAGTTCGAACACCGGGCGCACGCCCCCGAGGAGCAGGAACCACACCACGACGTAGGCGAAGGCGGCCTGCACGTCTGGCTCGGTGAGCCAGGACACCAGCAGGAAGGCGGCCGAGGTGAGGACCACGGTCAGCGCGCCGTAGGCGTTGCGGACCATGACCAGCAGCGCGAGCAGCAGGGCGGTGGCGCCCCAGAGCAACAGGGTGATGCGGCCGGCGGACAGCAGGGCGGCGCCGGCGAGGCCGAGCAGCGAGGGGGCGGTGTAGCCGGCCGCCGCGGTGAGGATCATGCCGACGCCGGTGGGCTTGCCCCGGGAGACGGTCAGGCCCGAGGTGTCGGAGTGCAGGCGTATGCCCTCCAGCTTGCGGCCGGTCAGCAGGGCCACCAGCCCGTGGCCGCCCTCGTGGGCGATGGTGATGGTGTTCCGCGCCACCCGCCACACGCCGTACGGCGCGACCGCCGCCAGGGCGACGACGGCCGCGCCGACTATCAGCCAGAGCTCGGGCGCTGGCTGGGTGCCGGTCACGCGGTCCCACAGCTCGTCGATGTCAGCGATATCCATGATCCCCCGGGGGTCGGGCTGCTCGGCCGGCCTCCGATCCTATGGGGACGCCGGGACGCTCAGGGCGCGGACCGCTGCGTCGGCACCCGGAGCGGGTCCGCCATGGGGTCCGCCGTGGGGTCCGCCGTGGGAACGGCGCCCTCGGCGCCGTCGGCGCCGTGCTGACCGTCCCCGCCGTGCCCCGGCGGACCGGCCGGCGGGCCCGGCTCCTCCTGGCCCCTCCCCCGCTCCTGTCCCTGGCCACGGTCCTGCCCCAGACCTAGACCCAGGCCCTGGCCGCGGTCCTGCCCCTGGGCGCCGGCCGCGGGACTCGCCGGCGTCGCGGGGATCGAAGGCGTCGCGGACGGGTCCGGCGTCGCCGGCGTGGCCGCGGTCTCCGGCGTGGCCGCCGTCTCCGGCAGGAGCCCGTCCCGCCCCGCGGCGACCGCCCCGTCCGAGTCCCTGCCGAGTGCCTGCCCGTTCCCCGTGTCACGCTCGGGGCCGTCCGTCCTCGCCTCCTCCGCCGGTCGCCCCGGCGCGGACGGCACGGGAACCGACGCGTCGCCGGTCGGCTCGGGCACGTGCGGTGCGTGCCCGATCGGCCAGCCGCCCACCGGCGACCCGCCGGGATCCGCCTCCGCCGTCGCGGCCGGCGGCCCCTGCTGGCCGGGCCCCGGCACGGGCACCGGCATCGGCAGCGGGGTCACCGCCATCGCCCCGGTGGCCAGCGCGAACGTCGCGGTGACCGCCGCCTTGCCGAACACCCCGCCGACGCCGACCGCGCCGACCGGGCTCAGCTCCGCGGCGATGCCCGCGGAACCGCCGGCGATCCTGGTCGCCGCGAAGAAGGCGACCAGACCCGTGGGCACCAGACCGCGCAGCGTCGAGTTGAGGTCCACCAGCTCCAGATAGGCCGACCGGCACCGCGCGCAGCGGTCCAGATGTCGGCGCAGCTCGCGGAAGCCCCGCCGCCGCGAACTGCGCCGCGCGTAGGCGCCGAGCCGGCCCGCGTACTCCCGGCACTCCTCCTGCCTCGTCAGCGAGGAGGACACATGCGCCTGGAGGTAGGCGGTCCGCAGCCCCTCCCGGGCGCGGAACGCCAGCACCGCCGTCGCGTTGGGGGTGAGCCCGAGGAGCGGCGCGACCCGGCTCACCGGCTCGTTCTCCACCGTCGTGTGCCACAGCACGGCCCGCCACCGCTCTGGCAGGCTGCGGAAGGCGCGGGCGGCCATCGAGCAGTCGGCCCGGGAGAGCGCCAGCACCTCGGACGGCGCGCAGACCGCCCGGCTGGCCGGCGCCAACTGGTCGGTTTCGCCGACCAGTTGCTCCATGCGCCCCTCGGCAACCCACTGTGCGGCCACCCGCCGCAGGATGGTCAGCAGGTACGCCCGCACCGCGGCGTCGGGCCCGGCGCCGCCGCGCACCAGGCGCAGCGTCCGCGCGAACACCTCGGCCGTGAGGTCCTCGACCAGGTGCGGGTCCTGGCAGCACAGCCGGGCGTAGCGCTTGACTCCCCCGACGTGCCGTCGGTACAGCTCGCCGAAGGCCGCCTCGTCCCCCCGCCTGACCCGGTCCAACAGCGCCTGGTCCGGCGGCGACTCCTCCTCGGGCTCGGTCATGAGTCCCCCCGCCGACACGTGTGCGATCGGATTCCCCGGTGACGCATGGCAACAGCCAAGATCGTGCGCTCCGTTTGGTCAAGGCATCGTGCCGAGCCGTCCTACCCTCCGCCTTCACCCCAATGCCCCACATCCCCGCAACACGCGCATCGTTGCTGGAATGTGACACCAACTAGCCGAGGACCCCGATCCGATGACGATGCCTGAGCAGCGCGACGCCCCCTGGCACCCCTCCGAGGAGACCACACTCCTGGTGCCACCCGAACTCCGCTCCCCGCACCAGAACTGGGGGATCTCGGACGACACCACCCCGCTCGCGGGCATCTTCGGGCCGCCCATCCCGCCCATCCACCACCCGCCGCCCAGCGCCTCCCTGCCCCGCCACCGCGGCCGCCGCCGGCGCGTGCAGTGGTCGGGCCAGCCGGCGAAGGTGCGCTGGGTGCGCTGGTCGAGCCTGCTGCTGGCCGCGGCCGCCGCCGTCCTGGTGGCGATGCTGAGCGTGCTGGGCGGGCTGATCTCCTACGAGCCGCTGCGTCAGGTCGCGAGCCCGGGCTCCTCCGCCGCGCTCACCGCCTGCTGGCCGCTGCTGATCTACGGCCCCTGGCTGGTCGCCTCGCTCTCCATCCTGCGCGCCGCCCTGCACCAGCGGCACGCCCGGCACTCCTGGGCGGTCGTCGTGCTCTTCTCCGGGCTCGCCGTCGCGCTCTGCGTAGCACAGGCGCCACCCACCATGACCGACGTGGCCGTGGCAGGTCTGCCCCCCATTTCGGCGCTCGTGGCCTTCCACCAGATCGTCCGGCAGATCACTCTGATCAGTCCGCCGCGCCACGCGCTGCCCCGCCAACGGACGGTCGCCAGCCAGAGTCGAGCCGGGACGGTGTGACGTACTTCACTCCCGTCACGCCGGCCCCGGTGGACCGGACCAGGGCATGCGAAAGGCCCGACCGCGCATCCGCGGGCCGGGCCCTGGAGAAACTGGGGTGAGTGACGGGACTCGAACCCGCGACCACCTGGACCACAACCAGGTGCTCTACCAACTGAGCTACACCCACCGTGGGCCGCCGCAGCGACCGGTTCAAAAGCATACAGGGTCGCCGGGGGTGCCACGTGCCGCTTTGCAGGAGAGCACGCGCCGGTCAGGAGACCACGTGCTGGGCGGCGATCCGCCGGGCCGCCTCGGAGTCCGGTCCCGGCTGGGGCACGAAGATGGCCTCGCGGTAGTAGCGCAGCTCGGCGATGGACTCCTTGATGTCCGCCAGGGCGCGGTGGTTGCCGGCCTTCTCGGGGCTGTTGAAGTACGCCCTGGGGTACCAGCGGCGGGCCAGCTCCTTGACCGAGGAGACGTCGATCACCCGGTAGTGCAGGTGGGACTCGAGCCGCGGCATGTCACGGGCGAGGAAGCCGCGGTCGGTGCCGATCGAGTTCCCGCAGAGGGGCGTCTTGCCGGCCTCGGGGGCGTGCTCGCGCACGTAGTCCAGGACCTGCCGCTCGGCGTCGGCCAGCGTGGTGCCCGCGGCCAGCTCGTCCAGCAGCCCCGAGGCGGTGTGCATGGTGCGCACCACCTCCGGCATCGAGGCCAGCGCCTCGGCCGGGGGGCGGATGACGATGTCCACCCCCTCGCCGAGCACGTTGAGCTCCGAGTCGGTCACCAGCGCGGCCACCTCGATGAGCGCGTCGTCGGCCAGCGAGAGCCCGGTCATCTCGCAGTCGATCCACACCAAGCGATCGTTCATGCGAACAACCTTACGTCGCTCAGCGCGACCGGCTCACTGCAACGCCCCTCCCGCGCCCCCTACGGCGTCGGGCGCCCCCGCTGGCCCGGCAGGCGGGGTGAGAAGCCGTCCCCGACGGGCTTGGCGCGGCCCGCCGTGCTGTCCTGCTGGCGCGCCCGGTACGCGGCCCGGTAGGCGGCGGGAGAAGCCCCGAGCTGCCGCCTGAAGTGGCCACGCAGCGCCACCGGGGACCGGAAGCCGCAGCGGCCCGCGACCTCGTCCACCGAGTAGTCGGACACCTCGAGCAGCCGCTGCGCCTGGAGCACCCGCTGGGTGATCAACCACTGCAGGGGAGCGCTCCCAGTGAGGGCACGGAAACGCCGGTCGAAGGTGCGACGGCTCATGTAGGCGCGGGCCGCGAGCGTCTCCACGTCGAACTGCTCGTGCAGGTGTTCGAGCGCCCAGGCCACCACCTCGGCCAGCGGGTCGGCTCCGATGTCCTCTGGTAAAGACCTGTCGAGGTGCCGGTGCTGGCCGGTCTCCACGCCGTTCCCCCGCCGGGGCGGCAGCACCAGGCGGCGGGCCAGGGCCGCCGCGGCCTCGGGGCCGTGGTCCTGGCGGACGATGTGCAGGCACAGGTCGATGCCGGCGGCTGTGCCGGCCGACGTGAGGATGTCCCCGTCGTCCACGAAGAGCTCCCTGGGGTCCACATGGACCGACGGGTAGCGCTTGGCGAGCGTGGGGGCGTACATCCAGTGCGTGGTCGCCGGCCTGCCGTCGAGCAGACCGGCCGCCCCGAGGGCGAAGGCGCCCGTGCAGAGACCGACGATCCTCGCCCCCTCGCTGTGCGCGCGCCGCAGGGCGGCGAGCGCCGCGGCCGGCGGCGGCCCGGTGATCGACCGCCAGGCGGGCACGATCACCGTGCCGGCCCGCGCCACGGCGCCCAGCCCGTAGGGGGCGCGCAGTTCGAGGCCGCCGGTGGTGCGCAGCGGCCCCTCCTCGCCGGCGCAGGCGAGCAACCGGTATCGCGGCACCCCGGCATCCTGGCGGTCGACGCCGAAGACGGACAGCGGGATGGAGCTCTCGAACATGGGACTGCCGCTGAACAGCAACACCGCGACGACTTCGCGGCGGCGTCGGGCAGCGAGCTTGACGGCGGGCTCGGGGCCGTGCGTTGGGTCCTGGCTCATGCTCCTCAGTTCCCTCGGTCGTCGCATCCTCTCGGTCCTGCACGTTTCCCCCGACGTGATTGCCAAGATCGAATCTACTGTGTCAGGCGAGGTCGGCGGGACAAGTTCATCACTCGGCGCTAAATCGACATGACAACGTGGCGCGAAGCATTCGATCAGGAAGCGTTACACGTAGGAGCAGTTGGGGGAAGTGCGCCTTTCCCCGGTGACTTGTCACGGGTGGGGCGGACGGCCCGGCACGGCTCTCTCCGACGGTATACCCATGGGGTTGGTGTGACAGGTGGGCAACGCGGTTCGCCCAAGGGGAAGTTGGCTGAAAATAAAAGTCGTCAGCAAGACAGTCGGACCAGCCGGGCGCTGGGCACCACCTGCCGCGCAACCTTGCCCCCGGGGCGCGCGCCGGGCGCATCGTTGCAGGTAGGGCGGACATGTCAAGAAGAGAAGGCGCCGGGTGGTGTCGACGGTCACGCTCCGGCAGCGGAGGTACCGCAATGTGTCCGAAAGCATTGCGTCCCCGGCCACCCGTAGGGCATGCTGCTCGGTCACGGTTCCGTGCCTGGTTTCAGGGGTTGTACGCACCGTCCCTGGGCACTAGGTAGCTAACGCCGTACTCTGGAGGAGGAACCTGTGACATCACGACCAACGTTCCTCCGCCTCCATCGCCGGCATGACCCCGAGGCTTCCTCACTGACCCACCGCTGAGGCTCCGATGGCTGGATACGAGTTCCCCGAACCAGCGGATCGCAGACGCGTCGTCGATCCCTCGTCCACCACGCCCGATTCGGTGGTGGAGTCGCACACATCGCACGACCCGGCGTTCCAGCATGGTGTGGTGGTCGGCTTCGACGGCTCGACATCGAGCGAGCGTGCCCTCGCGTACGCGGTGGGCATGGCCAACAGGTCCAACTGCGGGCTGATCATCGTGCACGTCGCCAACCGGCTGCCGACCACGGTCTGGGCGGGCTGCGAGCCGCCGGCCCTGGTCGACGTCCCGGACCACCGCACGGAGGTGCTGGGTCTGGAGCTGGCCTGCTCGGACTACCTGTCCGAGGTGCCGTGGGTGCTGCTCGAGCGCGGCGGGGACATCTGCCACGAGCTCGAGGAGGTCGGCCAGGAGTACGCGGCCGACGCGATCGTGGTGGGCACGACCCACGGCCTGCTCGGCCGGCTCTTCGGCTCGGTCTCCGGCCGCCTCGCCCGCCGGGCCAGGCGCCCCGTGATCGTCATCCCCTGACGGTTCCCTGGCGCTCCCCTGCGGCTCCCCTGCCGGGGGCTTGGCCCTGTTACCTGCTGTCCCGGCCGACATGTCCCCGCCCGCGCACCCGGCTCACCGGCGGGGAACCGGCTGCCGCCGCCGGCTGCCGCCGGCAGGCGCTGCGCGCCGGCAACGGTCCGCACCACCAAGCACCGCACCCGACCGCCGGCCAGACCCGCCGGCAGGCGCGGCGCGCTGCGCGCCGGCAACGGTCCGCACCACCAATCGCCGCACCCGACCGCCGGCCTAGTCGGCCACCGGCCGGTACCGGCTTCCGCCGGAGGGCACCGCGCGCCGCGCGCCGTCAAGCATCACTTCCCGACCGCCGCCCTGGTCGGCCACCGGCCGGTGCCGGCTTCGGCCGGCAGGCGCCCCGCGCCAACGCCGGCTTTCGCCGGCGAGCGCGCACCGCGCCGTGGCACACACTGGCGCTACGCGCCAGGAGTCATCCGCCGCCGTCCGGCGGCTTCTCACCGAGCATTCACCAAATTCGTCGCCCCTGGTTGGTGGATTGTGCGTTTGTGACGGGCATAAAAGGGACAGCGGTCAGACAGAACTTCGGCCGCCGGCCGGGAGGTGACGGACCCGGCGGCGGCTTCTCCCCGCCGGCGTAATGGGCGACGCCGGCGCAAATGGCGGCCCCCGGTGGTGCGTATGGTGGCACGCACCCCTCCGGGGGCCGCCCTGCGTCCCGGCTCGGTCCGCCGTTACTCGACGGTCACCGACTTCGCCAGGTTCCGCGGCTTGTCGATGTCCCGGCCGAGCGCCAGCGCCGTGTGGTAGGCGAGCAGCTGCAGCGGGATGCCCATCAGCACGGGGTCGAGCTCCGGCTCGTTGCGCGGCACCACGATGGTGTCGTCGGCCTTGGCCTGCTCCTCGTGCGCCACCGCCAGGATCCGCCCGCTGCGGGCCTTGATCTCCTCCAGCGTGGCCCGGTTCTTCTCCAGCAGCTCGTCGTTCGGGATGATCGCCACGGTCGGCACGGCCGGCTCGATCAGCGCCAGCGGACCGTGCTTGAGCTCGGACGCCGGGTAGGCCTCGGCGTGGATGTACGAGACCTCCTTGAGCTTGAGCGAGGCCTCCTTGGCCACCGGGAAGCCCCGCACCCGGCCGACGAACATCATGCTCTTCGCGTCGGCGAACTCGGCCGCCAGCTTGGCGATCCGCTCCTCGTCGGCCAGGATCTGGTCGATCTGCTCGGGCAGTTTGCGCAGGCCCTCGATGATCCGCCGGCCGTCCGCCACCGACAGGTCCCTGATCCGGCCCAGGTGCAGGGCGAGCAGCGCGAAGGCGACGGCGGTGTTGGTGAAGCACTTGGTGGACACCACGCACACCTCGGGCCCGGCGTGCACGTACACGCCGCCGTCGGTCTCGCGCGCGATGGCGCTGCCGACCACGTTGACCACGCCGAGCACCATGGCGCCCTTGCGCTTGAGCTCCTGCACGGCGGCCAGCGTGTCGTAGGTCTCGCCTGACTGGCTGGTGGCGATGTAGAGGGTGTCCGGGTCCACCACGGCGTTGCGGTAGCGGAACTCGCTGGCCGGCTCGGCGTCGGCCGGGATCCTGGCCAGCTCCTCGATCAGCTGGGCGCCGATCAGACCCGCGTGGTAGGCGGAGCCGCAGCCGAGGATCTTCACCCGGCGCACCCCGCGGGCGGCGCGCGCGTCCAGGTTGAGGCCGCCGAGCCGCACGGTGGCGAACCGGTCGTCGATCCGGCCGCGCAGCACACGGTCGACGGCGTCGGGCTGCTCGGCGATCTCCTTGTGCATGTAGGTGTCGTGGCCGCCCATGTCCCAGCTCTCCGCCTCCCACTCCACGGTGGTCGGCGCGGCGGCGGTGCGGCTGCCGTCGGTGGTGTAGGTGCGGTAGTCGTCGGCCTTGATGGTGGCCATCTCGCCGTCGTCCAGGGTGATGACCTGGCGGGTGTGGCTGATGAGCGCGGCCACGTCGGAGGCGACGAACATCTCCTTCTCGCCGATGCCGAGCACCACGGGCGAGCCGTTGCGCGCGACCACGATCCGGTCGGGGAAGTCGGCGTGCAGCACGGCGATGCCGTAGGTGCCCTCGACGTAGCGGAGCGCCTCGCGGACCTTCTCCTCCAGGGTCTCGGCCTGGGCGCGGCCGACCAGGTGGGCCAGTACCTCGGTGTCGGTCTCGGAGGCCAGCTCGACGCCGTCCGCGGTCAGCTTGGCGCGCAGCTCGGCGCAGTTGTCGATGATGCCGTTGTGGACGACGGCGACGCGTCCCGAGGCGTCCAGGTGCGGGTGGGCGTTGGTGTCGTTGGGGGCGCCGTGGGTGGCCCAGCGGGTGTGCGCGATGCCGGCGGTGCCGGCGAACCTGGCCGGCACCTTGGCCTCCAGGTCGCGGACCCGCCCGGCGTTCTTGACGGTCTTGAGCCCGCCCGCCTTGCCGCTGCTCTGGATGGCGATGCCGGCCGAGTCGTAGCCGCGGTACTCCAGGCGCTGCAGGCCCTCCAGCAGGAGGGGCGCGACATCACGCTTTCCGATGTATCCCACGATTCCGCACATGCCTGGCTCCTCCTGCTGTTCCCGCTGGTCCGCTGTGTCTCGTGTGTCCCGCGCGCCCGTCGGCCGCTATCCGTAGACGATCCGCCGCAGCTGTCGCAGCGAGAGCGCCGGCGGCGCCACGGCGCGGCGTGGCAGCTCCTCCGCGATCCTCTCGAAGATCGCGTCGTTCCCGAGGCCACGGCCACGCAGCTCCCGGTGCCGCCTCCGGACGTATTCCTCGGCCGTCTCGTCGAAGTACGCCAACACGTCGAGAACCACCCGGGCAGCCTCACCGCGGGCGAGCGGCGTGGTGCGCACGAGGTGGTCCACGAGGTCGTCGTAGGGCGTTCCGCGATCGAGCACCCCTTGATACTGCGGATCAAGGAGGGCTTCCGCAACATCTGTGCCCGATTTCGGGCACGGACGTGTCGTTCCTCATTCCGGGGCCGGACCCCGGTCGCGAGGTGGCGGGGGTGAGTAGTCTGCCCGGCGTGCTGCATCTGCGGATCATCGTGCCCTCGGCCCGCACCGAGGAGGTCGTCGCCGAGCTGACGTCGACGGTCGGGACGGCGCACCTGGTCGTGCTGCCGGGGGCCGCGCGGGACCCGGCGGGGGACCTCGTGCTGTGCGACGTGGCGCGCGAGGCGGCGGACGAGCTGCTGCGGCGGCTGCGCGTGTCGGGCCTCGCGGAGGTCGGCTCGGTCTCGGTCGAGGACATCGACCTGTCCCTGTCGGAGCGCTCCGAGCGGGCCCAGGAGGAGGCCCCGGGCGCGGGCGTCGACGCGGTGCTGTGGGAGTCGTTGATCGACTCCACGCAGGAGGAGTCGCGGCTGACGTTCACCTTCCTCGTCTTTCTCACCGTGGCGACGATGCTGGCCGCCTGCGGGGTGCTGCTCGACAGCGCGATCCTGATCGTCGGCGCGATGGTGGTGGGCCCCGAACTGGGGCCGCTGGCCGGGGTCTGCACCAGTCTGGCCGCGCGGGCGCCGCGGCTCGGGCTGCGGTCGCTGGCCGCGCTGCTCGTCGGCTTCCCCCTGGCGATGCTGCTGACGGCGGCCTTCTCGCTGATGATGGACGGGTTCGGGGTGTTCTCCAAGGCGCGGTTCGAACAGCCGCATCCGACGGTCGAGTTCGTCTGGCAGCCGGACATCATGTCCTTCGTGGTGGCCCTGCTGGCCGGCGTGGCCGGGATGGTCTCGCTGACCTCGGCCAAGTCGGCGGCGCTGGTCGGCGTCACGATCTCGGTGACCACGGTCCCGGCGGCCGGGCACGCCGCCCTCGCCCTGAGCTACGGCCACGTCACCGAGGCGCTCGGCTCCATGCTGCAACTGGGCGTGAACCTCGCCGGCATCCTGGTCGCCGGAACCCTCACCCTGCTGGTACAGAAGGCCTCCTGGGCCTGGGTCCGGAACATGGTCCCCACCCGGCGGAGTCGGAGTGCCGGATGATGACCGTATGAGACGAAGACTCCGGTTGTTGCCGCTGGCCCTCCTCATACCGCTCGCCGCCTGCGGCGAGGAGGCCGCCGACCGTGCCGAGCTGGAGGCGCGGGCCGCCTCGCTCGAGACGGCGATCGAGCTGGTCTACGTGACCGAGGTGTCCGGCTACGAGCTGGCGCCCATGTCGGTGGCCCCGGCCGGCGCCGACGGCTTCCAGAGCACGTACGTCTCGTCCTCGGACGGCTCCACCATCCACCTGGTCGTCGACCGCGGCACGGTCGACCCGGCCACCTGCGACTGCGAGCCGGACGGCGAGTCCGTCTGGTACCGGCCGCCGGTGGACAGCGGCCCCCACGCCTACGTCCGCGCGGAGGACGGCCACACCGTCACGGTCGAGGCGCCGGCCGACGCGGTGTCGCGCGAGACGCTGCGGTCGGCACTGGACGAGGCCCACGCCGCCGACGACGCGGAGCTCTCGGCCACCCTCCCCGAGACGCCGGAGGGCGCCCCCGACGCCCCCGTCGAACGCGGCGACCTCCCACCACACGGCGACGGCGCGCCGGTCGACCCGGAGGGCGCGAGCGGCTGACCGGCCGCCTCAACCGGGGTTCTTGAGCGCCGCCCACACCACCCGCCCCTCGGGTTCCAGCGGCGCCACGCCCCAGTCGACCGCCACGGCCTCGACCAGCAGCAGCCCGCGCCCGCACTCGGCCTCGTCGTCCGGCGCCCGGGGTCGCGGCACGGCCGACGTCCCGCCCTCGTCCTCGACCGCGAGCCACACCTCGTCCTCGCAGACGGCCAGCCGGCAGACGACGTACCGACTGCCGGTGTGCGTCACGGCGTTGGCCACCAGCTCCGTGACGACCAGCGCGGCGTCGTCGACCACCGCCACGTCCCCCAACCACCGCCGCGTCAATCGCCGTGCGACGGCGGCCGATTCACGCTCGGCGCGCAGCCGGAACCGGGTCGAACGAGCCGCCTGCCGGCGGTAGGACGGGCGTTGCTCAGGCATGAGGGACCACCTCGCGGGTGACGACGCGACGAACGGTGCTCCGCCAGGGTGCGCACTTGCGCATTCGCTGCGCAAGTGCGCGAACCGGAATCGGCTACCAGGTGCACACCAGTACGTATCGGAAGGCGGTGCCGAGCCGTGTGGCAGACTTTCCGCGCAAGTGCGCAACGACGACGAGAAGGAGAGCGGCATGGCGTCGCAGCCGAGCAACCCCACTGTTCATCGCCGCCAACTCGGCGCGGAACTGCGGCGGCTACGCAAGGCGGCCGGCCTGGGGATCGAGCAGGTCGCCGCGGAACTGGGCTGTTCCCAGACGCGCGTGAGTCGCATCGAAACCGGCAAGGGCCGGGCGACCGCTCGGCCATCGGACGTCACCAAGCTGTGCGAGCTGTACCACGTCACCGATCAGCAGCAGATCGACCTGCTGCTACAGATGCTCGGCAACTCCCAGAAGCGCGGCTGGTGGGCACCGTACAACGACGTGCTCCCGTCGGGGCTCGAGGTGTACGTCGGCCTCGAAAGCAGCGCCAGGACCGAAAGGGCCTGGGAACCGCTCCTGGTGCACGGCCTGCTGCAGACGCCGGACTACGCACGGACCGTGTTCCGGAGCGGTGCCATCCACCGGCCGTCCGACATCGATGCGCTCGTACACGTCCGGCTCGAACGCCAGAAGCTGATCAGCCGTGCCGACTCCCCGCTCGACCTGTGGGCCATCCTGGACGAGGCGGTCATCCGTCGTCCGCTCGGCGGTGCCGACATCATGCGGGCCCAACTCCAGCACCTGATCGACATGTCAGCGCTGCCCAACGTCGTCGTGCAGGTGATCCCGAACCAGAAGGGCGCCCACCCCGGCCTCTGGGGCGCGTTCAGCCTGCTGGAGTTCGAAGAGGACGCGCCCGTTGTCTACGTCGACAGCCCCGGTGGCAACCTGTATCTGGAGAAACGGGCGGACGTGCGACGCTTCGCCAGCATCTTCGATCTCCTGCGGGCGACGGCGCTCGACCCCGACGAGTCCGCGGCCCTGATCCGACACGCAGCGGAGGACATGCGATGAGCAGCGACCTGAACGGCCTCTCCTGGTTCAAGAGCTCGGCCAGTTCGGCCAACGGCGGTTGCCTGGAGGTGGCCTTCCTGGACGACGGACGCGTGGCGATACGGGACAACGAGGACCTCGCCAACCCGCCGTTCCTCGTCACCCGGCACGTGTGGGAGTGCTTCATAGCCGGCGCCGCGCAGGGCGAGTTCAACCCGCCGGCGAGCGCGTGAGCTTCCGACTGGCGGCGTATGCCGTCTGTGTCGACGACGGGCGGCGGGTGCTGCTCGCCCACCACGTGCCGCCGGAGGGCGAGAGCGTCTGGACGCTTCCCGGTGGCGGGGTCGAACCCTTGGAGGATCCGTTCGACGCGGTGATCCGGGAGGTCGCCGAGGAGACCGGCTACGAGGCCGTCGTCGAGCGGCTGTTGGGCGTGGACTCCCGGGTGATCCCCGCGGCCGAGGCGCGTCGGGGCGTCCCGCACCAGAACGTCGGCGTCTTCTACGAGGTCCGCGTCACCGGCGGCCGGCCCAGGCCCGAGCCGAACGGCGAGACCGCCGAGTCCGTGTGGACGCCGATCCCCGACGTCGCCCGGCTGCGCCGCTCGTCGCTGGTCGACGTCGGCCTCGCCCTGGCCCTGACCCGGCCGGCCACCGGCCACGTCCCGCCCGTCCGGACCGGCGGACTCATCCAGCACTGAGACGCTACGCTCGCCGCGCCGCGCGCACCTGAAACCGGAGGTCAGCCGGTCCCGGCCGGGCCGCGGAGCGTCTCCAGCAGGTTCTGCCGGTCGACGCACGGCACTCCGGTACCTCCGGGCCCGCCGGGCGGCGAGGGCCCGCGAAGCGGACCGGCGACCGCTCACCGAGAGTTCGCCTCGCGGCGGTCTGGCAGAGTGGCCTCCGGATCCGAAGAGGAACGATCGCCGGAGGATCGCGTGGCTCTGATACGAAGGTCTCTCGCGCTGACGGCCGCCGTGCTGCTCGCCGCCGCCTGCGGCGCGCCGGTCGACGCGGGGCCAGGCCCCGACCGGAACGAGGACACCGCCCAGCCGGTCCCCGAGCCCGACCTCGACCTGACCGCGCCCTCCCCCAACGAGGGCCTGACCACCCCCGTGCCCGACGACCCGCCTCCCGCGACCGAGCCGGAACAGGACCCCGACGCGGACCCCGAGCCCGGCGAGACCCCGAGCCTGGCCGACATCATGGAGGACCCGTCCCTCTGGTGCGACCTCGCCTTCGAGGAACAGAACGAGGCGGTGCTCGACCTCTGCCACGCGTTGTTGGACGAGTGAGCCGGTTTGCCGGCGGCGACCGCGTCGTACGTTTCGGTACCGATGTCCGGGTTACCCGATGGTCGATCGAAGGGAGGAGTCTGCCATGTTCCGAGCCATCGCGGACGTGCTCCGCGCGATCGGTGGGGCGGTTGCCACCGTTGTCTCCCTGCCGTTCCGGGCCGTCGCCCGTCTTTTCGGCGGGGTGTCCGACACGGTACGCGGGCGGCACTGACCCCGTGGGAGTGGCGGCCGGCGCGCTGCGCGCCGGCCGCCGCTTCGTGTCCGCGGCCAGGCGGTCAGGCCGTCACGCCCAACTCCCGAGCGATCAGCATGCGTTGGACCTCGCTCGTGCCCTCGCCGATCTCCAGGATCTTGGCGTCGCGCCACATCCGCGCCACCGGGTACTCGTTCATGAAGCCGTAGCCGCCGTGGATCTGGGTGGCCTCGCGGGCGTTGGTGACGGCGGCGTCCGAGGAGTGCAGCTTGGCGACGGCGGCGGCCTTCTTGAACGGTTCGCCGGCCTGGAGCCGGGAGGCGGCGTCCCGCCAGGTGGTGCGGGAGGTGTGGGCGCGGGCCTCCATGTCGGCCAGCTTGAACTGGATGGCCTGGTTGGCGCCGATCGGGCGGCCGAACGCCTCGCGGGTGCGGGCGTAGGCGGTGGACTGGTCGACGCAGCCCTGGGCGAGGCCGGTGGCCAGCGCCGAGAAGGCGATCCGGCCCTCGTCGAGCACGGTGAGGAACTGCGCGTACCCCCGGCCCTCCTCGCCCAGCAGGTTCTCGACGGGGACCCGGCAGTCGGTGAAGGACAGCTCGTGGGTGTCCGAGGCGTTCCACCCGACCTTGGAGTAGCCGGGGGCGACGGTGAGGCCAGGGGTGCCGGCGGGGACGATGATGGTGGAGATGGCGCCGTCGGGGCCGGTGCGGGCGGTGATGGTGATCGGCCCGGTGATGTCGGTGCCGGAGTTGGTGATGAAGCTCTTGCTGCCGTTGATGACCCACTGGTCGCCGTCCCGCACGGCGGTGGTGCGGGTGCCGCCCGCGTCGGAGCCGCAGCCGGGCTCGGTGAGGCCGAACGCGGCCAGCTGCTCGCCGGCGCAGAGCCGCGGCAGCCACTCCCGCTTCTGGGCCTCGGTGCCGAACCGGTAGATGGGGGTGACGCCGAGCGAGACGCCGGCCTCCAGGGTGACGGCGACGGAGGAGTCGACGCGGGCCAGCTCCTCGATGGCCAGGCAGAGGGCGAGGAAGTCGCCGCCCATGCCGCCGTACTCCTCGGGGAACGGCAGGCCGAACAGGCCCATCTTGCCCATCTCGCGGATGATCTCGTACGGGAAGGTGTGCGCCTCGTAGTGCCCGGCGATGCGCGGCGCGACGACGTCGTTGGCGAACTGCTCGACGGTGCGGCGCAGTTCCTCGTGTTCCGGGGTCAGCCTGTGGTCCAGGGGCATGGTCGTCACTCCTCGTGGGAGTCGGGGGCGCCGGGGTGGAGCGCCCGCACGGTGCGGGAGGGGCTGGGGCGGCCGAGGTAGTCGGCGAGCCAGACGCTGGTGGCGGCGAGCCGGTCGAGGTCGACGCCGGTCTCGACGCCGAGCCCTTCGAGCATCCACAGCAGGTCCTCGGTGGCGAGGTTGCCGGTGGCGCTCCTGGCGTAGGGGCAACCGCCGAGGCCGCCGGCCGAGGCGTCGACGGTGGTGACGCCGTGGCGCAGCGCGGTCAGGGTGTTGGAGAGGGCCTGGCCGTAGGTGTCGTGGAAGTGGACGGCGATCCGCTCGACGGGGATGCCGGCCTCGCCGAGCGCGGTGAGCAGGGCGGTGACCTGGCCCGGGGTGGCGACGCCGATGGTGTCGCCGAGGCTGAGCTCGGAGACGCCGAGCTCGATCAGGCGGCGGGCCACGGTGACGACCCGGGCCACCGGCACCTCCCCCTCCCAGGGGTCGCCGAAGCACATGGAGACGTAGCCGCGCACGGGGACGTCCTCGACGACGGCGTGCGCGACGACGGGCGCGAACATCCGCAGGGACTCCTCGACGGTGCGGTTGAGGTTGGCCTTGGCGAAGGACTCGGTGGCGCTGGCGAAGACGGCGACCTCGCGGGCGCCGAGGGCCAACGCCCGGTCGAGGCCACGCTCGTTGGGGACGAGGACGGGCAGCCGGCGGTCGCGCAGGTCGTCGAGGAGGGGGAAGAGTCGCTCGGCGTCGGCGAGTTGGGGGACCCAGGCGGGGTGGACGAAGCTGGTGGCCTCGATGGTGGTGAGCCCGGCGTCGGCGAGCCGGTGGATGAACTCGGCCTTGACCTCGACGGGGACGACGGCCTTCTCGTTCTGCAGGCCGTCGCGCGGGCCCACCTCGTGGATGCGGACGCGGGCGGGGAGGCCGGGTTCCGGGGTGCGGGTGGGGCGGGTCATGGCGCGGGCTCCTCGGCGGGGGCGACGACGGCGAGGAGCTGGTCCATGGTGACCGTGGCGCCGGCGGCGACGGGGAGTTCGGTGACGGTGCCGTCGTGCGGGGCCGCGATGACGTGCTCCATCTTCATGGCCTCGACGACCAGCAGGCTCTGACCGGCCGACACCCGCTCGCCGACGGTGGCCTTGACCACGGTGACGGTGCCTGGCATGGGGGCGGTGAGCGCGTCGGCGCCGGCCGCCGCGCCGGGCCCCGCGGTGGCGATCGGATCGTGCTCGCGAACGTGCCAGGCGTCGCCGTCCCGCCCCAGCCAGTGCCCGTCGGCCACGGCGGCGTGGGTGAACGCGTGGACGGTGCCGGCGAGTTCGACGTGGACGGTGCCGGTGGTGCGGGAGACGAGCCGGGCGGGCACCGGCTCGGCCTCGCCCACGCGGGCCTCGCCGGGGCGGACCAGCACCGTCACGGGGTCGTGCCCGGCGACGCGCAACGCGCTGGTGGTCCAGGCCGGTTGGCCGCCGAGGCGCCAACCGGACGGCACGGAGAACGGATCGGTCCAGCCGGCCGGGTCGGGCACCGGGGCGAGTTCGGCGTGCCGCAGCAGCGCGGCGGCGACGTACACCTCGTCCGGGACGGCGGCCGGGATCAGCGAGGGCGCCGCGCGGTCGACCAGGCCGGTGTCCAACTCGCCGGCGACGACGTCCGGATGGGCCAGCAGGCGGCGCAGGAAGCCGGTGTTGGTGTCCACGCCGAGGACGGTGGTGCGGGCGAGCGCGGCGCGCAGCAGGCGCAGCGCGGTGGGCCGGTCCGGGCCGTGGGCGACGACCTTGGCGAGCATCGGGTCGTAGGCGGTGGCCACCTCGGTGCCCGCGTCGAGCCCCGAGTCGACCCGGATCCCCTCGCCGGCCGGCTCGCGCAGCAGCCGGACGGTGCCGGCCGAGGGCAGGAAGCCGGTGGCCGGGTTCTCCGCGCAGATCCTGGCCTCGACGGCGTGGCCGGTGAGACGCACCTCGTCCTGGGTGAACGGCAACGGCTCGCCCGCGGCGATCCGCAGCTGCCACTCCACCAGGTCGAGCCCGGTGATCAGCTCGGTGACGGGGTGCTCGACCTGGAGCCGGGTGTTCATCTCCATGAAGTAGAAGGTGCTCGGGTCGGTGCCGGGCACGATGAACTCGACGGTGCCCGCGCCCCGGTAGTCGCAGGCGCGGGCGGCGGCGACGGCGGCCTCGCCCATCCGGGCGCGGGTGGCGTCGTCGAGCAGCGGGCTCGGCGCCTCCTCCACGATCTTCTGGTGGCGGCGCTGCAGCGAGCACTCGCGCTCGGCGAGCCGCAGCACGGCGCCGTGGTCGTCGGCGATCACCTGCACCTCGATATGGCGGGGCCGCTCGACGAAGCGCTCGGCGAGCAGGGTGTCGTCGCCGAAGGAGGCCAGCGCCTCGCGACGCGCCCCGGCGATCTGCTCCTCCAACTCCCCGGTGTCGGTGACCAGGCGCATGCCCTTGCCGCCGCCCCCCGCGGCCGGCTTGAGCAGCAGCGGCGGGCCCAGCTTGCGCGCGGCGGCGGCGAGCTCCGGGCCCGAGACGCCGGGGACCACGGGCACGCCCGCCGCCTCGACGGCGGCCTTGGCGCGGATCTTGTCGCCCATGGTCTCGATCGCGGCGGCCGGCGGGCCGACGAAGGCGAGCCCGGCGGTGGTGACGGCGCGGGCGAACGCCGCGTTCTCCGCGAGGAATCCATAGCCGGGGTGGACGGCCTGGGCGCCGGTCTCGGCGGCGGCCGCAAGCAGCCTGGGGATGGCGAGGTAGCTCTCGGCGGCCGGGGTCGGGCCGATCCTGACGGCCACGTCGGCCTCGCGGACGTGCCGGGCGCCGGCGTCGGCGTCGCTGTAGACGGCGACCGAGCGGATGCCGAGGCGGCGCAGGGTGCGGATGACCCGGACGGCGATCTCGCCGCGGTTTGCCACGAGCACGGTCTCGAACATGCCGGTGAACATCGCTGTGTTGCCCTCCCTCACATTCGGAAGACGCCGTGACTCGGCTCGGACAGGGGCGCGTTGGCGCAGGCGGTGAGGGCGAGGCCGAGGACGGTGCGCGTCTCCAGCGGGTCGATCACGCCGTCGTCCCACAGCCGCGCCGTGGCGTAGTAGGCGCTGCCCTGCGTCTCGTACCGCCGGCGGATCGGCGCCTTGAACGCCTCCTCCTCCTCGGCCGACCAGGCGTCCCCGAGCTGGTCGCGCTTGACGGTGGCCAGCACGGCCGCGGCCTGCTCGCCGCCCATCACGGAGATCTTGGCGTTGGGCCACATCCACAGGAAGCGCGGCGAGTACGCCCGGCCGCACATCGAGTAGTTGCCCGCGCCGTAGGAGCCGCCGATCACCACCGTGAGCCGGGGCACCCGGGCGCAGGCGACCGCGGTGACCATCTTGGCGCCGTGCTTGGCGATGCCGCCGGCCTCGTAGTCGCGGCCGACCATGAAGCCCGCGATGTTCTGCAGGAAGAGCAGCGGGATGCCGCGTTGGTCGCACAGCTCGACGAAGTGGGCGCCCTTCTGGGCCGATTCGGAGAACAGGATGCCGTTGTTCGCGACGACGCCGACCGGGTGACCGTGGATCCGGGCGAAGCCGGTGACCAGGGTCGGCCCGAACTCGGCCTTGAACTCCTGGAGTCGGGAGCCGTCGACGATGCGGGCGATCACCTCGCGGACGTCGTAGGTGGTGCGCGGGTCGACCGGGACCACGCCGTAGAGGCCGGCCGGGTCGACGACGGGCTCCTCGACCGGGGCGACCGACCACGGCAACGGGCCACGCTCCGGCAGGGTGGCGACGATGGTGCGGACGACGCGCAGCGCGTGCGCGTCGTCCTCGGCGAGGTGGTCGGTGACGCCCGAGGTGCGGGCGTGCACCTCGCCGCCGCCGAGCTCCTCGGCCGTGACGACCTCGCCGGTGGCGGCCTTCACCAGCGGCGGCCCGCCGAGGAAGATCGTGCCCTGGCCCCGCACGATGACGGCCTCGTCGCTCATGGCCGGCACATAGGCGCCGCCGGCGGTGCAGGAGCCGAGCACGGCGGCGATCTGCGGGATGCGGGCGGCCGACATGCGGGCCTGGTTGTAGAAGATGCGGCCGAAGTGCTCGCGGTCGGGGAACACCTCGTCCTGCAGGGGGAGGAAAGCGCCGCCCGAGTCCACCAGGTACAGGCAGGGCAGGCGGTTCTCCAGTGCGATCTCCTGCGCCCGCAGGTGCTTCTTGACGGTGAGCGGGTAGTAGGTGCCGCCCTTGACGGTGGCGTCGTTGGCGACGACGACGGCCTCGCGGCCGCTGACCCGGCCGATGCCGGCGATGACCCCGGCGGCCGGCGCCTGCCCGTCGTAGAGGCCGTCGGCGGCGAGGGGCGCGAGCTCCAGGAAGGGCGACCCCGGGTCGAGCAGGGCGTCCACCCGGTCCCGGGGCAGCAGCTTGCCGCGCGCCACGTGCCGGGCGCGGGCCCGCTCGCCGCCGCCGAGGCGGGCGGTGGCCAGCTTCTCGCGCAGTTCGGCGGCGAGCTCGCGGTGAGCCGCCTCGTTGGCCCGGTACGCCTCGGACGCCGGGTCCACGGTGCTGCTGAGCGTCGGTGCCTGCCGCATACCGAAGAGGTTAACGCTCGTTAACGGGCCTGTCTACAATACGTTCTCATGACGTCGCACGCCTCCGCCCACGCCCTCTCCCGCCGCGAGCAGATCCTGCGCGAGGCGTCCAGGCTCTTCGCCGAGCGCGGCTTCCACGGCGTGGGCGTCGACGACATAGGGGCCGCGGTCGGCGTGAGCGGCCCCGCCCTCTACCGGCACTTCGCCGGCAAGGACGCGATGCTGACCGAGCTGCTGGTCGGCATCAGCAGCCGGCTGCGGGACGGCGGCCTCCGGCGGGTCGAGGAGGCCGAGGCGGCCGGCCGCCCGGCGGAGGAGGCCCTCGACGCGCTGATCGCGGGACACATCGACTTCGCGCTCGACGACCGGGCGCTGATCACGCTCCACGACCGCGAGCTGGACTGGCTCCCGGAGGCCGACCGCAAGCGGGTGCGGCGGCTCCAGCGGGAGTACCTGGAGCTGTGGGTCCAGGTGGCCCGCCGCGCCTACCCCGAACTGCCGGAGCCACGGGCGCGGGCGGCGGTGCACGCGGTGTTCGGCCTCCTCAACTCCACGCGGCGGCTGTCCAGCCCGACGAACCTGCCGGACCGGGCGGAGACCGCGGCCCTCCTCCACCGCCAGGCACGCGCGGCACTGGCCGCGGCGGCGCGCTGACGCGCGGCGCGCGGCGCGCGGCGCGCACGGGGCGCGCGGACGGCCGCCGCGCTCCGCGCGTGGATTCCCCCACCCACCCGCCCTCTCGCGCGCGGCGCGGAAGCCGCGGCGGCTGCGCCGCCGGGTGCCCGGGCGCTTCGCGCCGGGGTTTCCCCCACCCACCCGCCCTTTCCCGCGCTTCGCGCGGGGGTGGCCCTGCGGGCCAGGCCCGCGGCGGCTTCGCCGCCGGGCCGCACGGCCCGTGCCGTGCGAGGCCACCCTCCCCCAGCTAACGCTGGGAGGTGCCCCCAGGGGCGGGTGGGTGGGCGCGGCACCGCACGGCCGCAGGCCGACACGGCCGCAGGCCGGACCTCGGCGGCTGCGCCGCCTGGTCGGCCTGCGGGCCGGCGGCCAAAGCCAAGCGCAGCGACGCCGCCTACGCCGTCAGCTCCTGGCGGAGCGCGTCCCGCAGGCGGGCCGCGCGCTCGGTGACCTCCGGAGGACCGAGCTCCATCGCGCGAGTGCACCACGTGCCGCCCTCCGCGAGGTCGCCGCGGCGCGAGGCCAGCAGTGCGAGCTGGAGCGCGGCGCGGCCGTGGCCGGCCTCGGCGGCGCGGCGCCACCAGAGGGCCGCTTCCGGCAGGCTGCCCTCGCGGGCCAGCAGCAGCCCCAGGTTGAACGCGCCGTTGCGGCTGCCCGCCTCGGCAGAGGCCCGGTACCAGCGCGCCGCCGTCACCACGTCGTCCCGCGCGGCGGCGCACATGCCGAGCCGCACCTGGGCACGGCGGTGGCCACGCTCGGCCGCGACCGTGTACCAGTGCTCGGCCGCCTCCTCGTCGCCCCGCCGCTCTATCAGCACGGCGAGCCGGAACGCGCCCTCCACGCTGCCGCCCTCGGCCGCCAGCGTCAGATGCTCCTCGGCGCGCCGCTGGTCGGCCTCGGAGCCGCCGGCCCGCAGCAGTTCGACGGCGATCTGCAGCGCCGCCTCCGGGTGACCTGCCGCCGCGGCCTGCTCGTACCAGTGCCGCGCCTGCGCCGTCTCGTCCCGGCCGGCGTGCAGGATGCCGAGGTTGAACGCCGCGTCGACGCTGCCCGCCTCGGCCGCCTTGGAGAACCACGGCTCGGCGCCCGCCGCGTCGCCCCGCTGCAGCAGCAGCACGGCCAGCGCGTTGGCCGCCTCGCGGTGGCCCGCGTAGGCGGCGCGCCGGTACCACTGCTCGGCCTGGGCCATCCGGCCCTGGCCGGCGCAGAGCAGCGCCAGGTTGAAGGCGCCGTTGGTGTCGCCGGCGTCCAGCGCGGCCCGGTACCAGCGCTGCGCCTCCTGCCGCTCGCCGCGCTGCGCGCACAGCGCGCCCAGTGCGTTGGCCGCGGGGCCGTCGCCGTCGCGGGCGGCGCGCCGCCACCAACGCTCGGCGCCGGCCTCGTCGCCGCCGTCGCGCAGCAGGAAGCCCAGCGCGCTCGCGGCGCGCGGCTCGCCCGCCTCGGCCGCCTCCTGGTACCAGCGGCCGGCCTCGGCCAGCTCGCCGCGCTCCTCGAGCGAGGTGGCGAGCCGCAGCGCGGCGCGCCGGTGGCCGCGCGCCGCGGCCTGTCGGAACCAGCCCTCGGCGGCCGCGGCGTCCCGCTTGGCGAGCTGGCAGCCGTGGCGGTAGGCGGCCTCGCGGTGGCCGCGCTCGGCGGCGGCCCGGAACCAGGACTCGGCGCCGGGTGCCCCCCGGTGGTCGAGGAGGTCGGCCAGGGCGTAGGCGCCGGAGGCGTGCCCGGACTCGGCCGCCTGCCGCAGCCAGTACTCGGCGGCCGCCTCGTCACCGCGCTCGCGGTGGTGCCGGCCGAGCGCGTGGGCGGCGGGCGCCGAACCCCCGACGGCGGCGATCCGCCACCACTCGGCGGCCTCCTCGGCGCGCCCCGACTGGTACAGCAGGACCCCCAGATTGTTGGCCGCCGACCGCTCACCGTCCGCCGCGGCGGCGCGCAGCGGTGCCTCGGCGTGGTCCAGGTCGCCCAGGCGCAGCAGCCGCGCGCCCTCGCGCGCAGCCGCACGACTGCTCTCGAACCTCGCGTTGTCCCCCATAAGGTCCATAGTCGCACCACCTGAAACCTGCGTACACCTGGTATACCGCAGCCAGTGAAGTCACTTCAGCGGTTTGTCGACTTCCCGATATGGATACACCCAAACACCATCGCGCGCCGGGAGTTGTCCTGAGTCGAGACGCAGTATGCCGCTCGACACTGTCAGAGCAGGTCACCAAGCACCAGCCGCAACCGCCGAACTTATGCGCAAGGTTGACGGGTTGACGGGTCTGAACTGTGGCCGGCGTGCACGGTATTGGTGAAGTGCGAGGTGAGAGCGGGACGGCCGACGACACGAGGGGCCGGGAGACGTCACCGTCTCCCGGCCCCTCACGCGATGTCACCCGTCACTCGGACGGCGTCTCCTCGGGCTGACCGCCCTCCAACTCCTCGATGCGGCCGAAGGCCTCCTCGAGTCGCTCCTGGGCGTCGGCGTAGGCACCCCAGTCACCCGCCTCGAAGGCCTGCTGACTCTCGTCCCAGGCCTGGGCGGCGTCCTGGATGGCCTCCTCCAACGTCGCGTCGCCAGGCGGCTGTTCCTCGCCCTCGTCCGGCGGTGGTGTCTCACCCTCGGGCGGCTCCTCGCCGGACTCGGTCACGCCGAACACGACGTCCAGCGCCTCGCCCAGCGTGTCCTCGAACGCCGTCTGTTCACCGTAGGTGACGAGCACCTTCCGCAGCAGCGGGTAGTTGGTACTGGCACCGCGCACGTAGACCGGTTCGACGTAGAGCAGACCGCCCTCCAGGGGCACCGTCAGCAGGTTGCCGTACTCGACCTCGGAGTCGCCGCGTTGGAGGATGTTGATCTCCGTGGCGATGTCCGGATCGGAGTTGAACCGGCTCTGCACCTGTTGTGGGCCCCACACCGTCGTGTTCGCCGGCAGGGTGAGCAGCCGCATCGTGCCGTAGTCGTCGGATCTCGCGTCCGCCTCGACCGCCATGTAGGCCGCGAGGGTATCTCGACCCTGTGGCGTGAACGTCGTGGTCAACGAGAACACCTGACCGTCCTGGTCGGGCATCCGCATGCTCAGGTAGTACGGCGGCACCGACTGGCCCTGCTGGGTCGGGTCGTCCGGCACCTGCCAGCGCTCGGAACCGCTGTAGAACTGGTCGGCGCTGGTCACGTGGTAGCGCTGGAGCAGGTCGCGCTGGACCTTGAACAGGTCCTGCGGGTACCGGAGGTGCGCCAGCAGGTCCTCGCCGATGTCGTCCCGGTCGTGCACGGTCCCGGGGAACGCGCTGCGCCACGTCTGCAGCACCGGGTCCTGCTCGTCCCACTCGTAGAGCTCCACCTCGCCCGAATACGCGTCGACGGTGGCCTTCACCGAGTTCCTGATGTAGTTGACCTGGTTCTCCTGGGCGATCACGTCGCCCTGGGTCTCGGTCAGCGAGGTCTCGGTGACGTCGCCGAGCGTGGTGCGCGACGAGTACGGATAGCCGTTGGACGTGGTGTACGCGTCCACGATCCACAGCACCCTGCCGTCCACCACCGCCGGGTACGGGTCGCCGTCGATGGTGAGCCAGGGCGCCACCGCCTCCACCCGCTCCTTGGGGGTGCGGTTGTAGAGGATCCGCGAGCCGTCGCCGATGGCGCCGGAGTAGAGGATCTGCGGCTCGCCCATGGTCAGCGCGTACGCGGCGCGGACGAAGTAGTTGTCGAGCGAGACGCCGGCGTCCCCTGAGTAGCTGTACTCGACCTCGCCGTCCTCGCCCGCGTAGTCGATCTCCTGCTGCGGGCCGCCGACGATCGAGTACTGGGTGGTGTACTCGCCGAAGTAGATGCGCGGCTCGTAGTCGCCGAGGGTGTCGGTCAGCAGACCCTCCTCCGGCAGGTCGCGCTCGGTGAACTCCGGCTGGCCGTTGCTCTGCGCGGTGGTGCCGTTGGCGGCCACCACGCCGAAGCCGTGGGTGTAGCGGAAGTGCTCGTTGATCCAGTTCCGCTCGGGGATCTGGTTGACGTTCATCTCGCGCAGGCCGATCACGGTGTCCTGCTCGGCGCCGTCGGTCCCGATCGGGTAGCGGTCCACGTCCAGCGTGCCGGGGAACTGGTAGTAGCCACGGACCTGCTGGATCTGCTGGAACGCCGGGGAGACCACGCTCGGGTCGAGCAGCCGGATGGAGGCCGTGTCGCTCACCGCGTTGCGCAGTTCCTCGGGTGACGCGTCGCTCTGACCCGAGTAGTCCTCGATTCTGGCGTCCGCGATGTCGTAGGCGTCCTTCGTCGAGTCCATGTGGTGCTGGATGTACGGCGTCTCCCTGGCCTGCTCGTTCGGCCGGACCTGGAACTGCTGGACCAGCGCCGGGTAGACGCCGCCGATCAGCACCGCGGAGAGCACCATCAGGCCGAGCCCGATCACCGGCAGCTGCCAGCCGCGCCGCCACAGCGTGGCGAAGAACAGCACGGCGCAGATGGCCGCGATGATCGTCAGGATCGTCTTGGCCGGCAGGTACGCGTTGGCGTCCACGTAGCGCAGGCCCGTCCAGCCCTCGGCGTTGCGGAAGTCGCCGCCCTTGAGCGCGAGGCCGTAGCGGTCGAGCCAGTAGGCGACGGCCTTGAGCGCGACGAACAGGCCGAGCAGCACCGACAGGTGGCCGGTGGCCGCCTGCGTGATCCGGCTGCCGGGCGTCGTCAGCCGCACCCCGCCGTAGAGGTAGTGGGTCAACGCGGCCGCGATCGTGGACAGGACGATCACGGCGAAGGCAAAACCGAGGATGAATCGATAGAAGGGGTAATCAAAGGTAAAGAAAGAGACATCTCGGTGGAACTGCGGGTCCTCGACGCCGAACGACGTCCCGTTGACCCACTGCAGCCAGGTGCGCCACTGGCCGGAGGCCGAACCGCCCGCGATCAGACCGATCACCAGCGAGACGCCGATCAGCACCCACCTTTTGAAGGGGGCGATACCCATTCGATAACGATCGAGATTCTGCTGCTCCATCGACATGGCGCTCAGCGGAGGCCGAAGCCGGTGCGCCAGCCAGATGTTGAAGCCGACCACGAGCGCCATCACCAGACCGAAGGCCACGAACATCGAGGTCCTGGTCAGCAGCTCGGTGCGATACACGCTCGTGTATCCGACGGAGCGATACCAGAGCCAGTCCGTCCAGAATCCGGCGAACATGGCGAAGAGAATGGCGAGTCCGGCCAGAATGGCGGCCGTGATCAGCAGGCTCCTGGCGCCCCTGGAGGGACGTCCGACGCTGAACCGTGGGCCGCCGGGACCTCTCGGACCCCGAGGACCGTTCGGACCGTTGGGGCCACGGCCCGAGCCCCGGTCCGGCATCTGGAAAGCCAAGGTGCGCACCTCAATGAATCGCTGTGGTCGTTGTCGGACCGAACAACCCCCCAACGGACATCGTGCGGCCCACTTGGACTAACTTACTCAAGCTTTACTCGGTTCCCGATTTCGGGGTATGAGACGGCACGATAGGGCCCATGGACAACACGACCCCCGACGTACCCAGGGCCGAACCACCGGCCGCCGATCCGCTCACCAGGGCGGTGCTCGAAATCGACGACTATGTCGCGGGGCTCGGCTGGGACCGCCCGGCGCTGCTGTTCGCGCTGGTCGACACCGAGCGGCTGCGCGCCGAGGAGCCGGCGCTCGCCGAACAGCTCGACCTGGGGGGCGACAGCCCCCTGACCCCCGTCGAACAGGACGAGTTGCCGGCCGGGGTGCCGCTCGACGAGTTCCTCGCGACGATCGCCTGGCCCGAGCAGGTGGCCGGCTGCGCGCTGGCCGTCGAGCGCCTGATGCTGCCGCCCACGGCCGAGGCGCAGCTGCCCGAGGGCCTTTCCGAGGCCGCGCTGGCCGACTGGGTGGCCGAGCACCCGGACCGGCAGGAGGTCAGGATGACGGTGGCCGTGCTGCGGGACGGGCGCCGTGAGTCGGCGCTGCGGCTGCGCGAGAAGGACTCACCGATGGACGTGCTGACCGGCCCCGACCTGGTGCCCGGTCTCGCCGCGGCGCTCGGCGCCACCTTCGAGGAGTAGCGCCTTCAAGGAGTAGCGGGGGCCGCCCGAGGGGCTGCCGCTCAGCTCGCCGAGCAGAGCGGCAGGTCCCCGGTGCGGTCCTCCCTGATGTCCTCCAGTGCGGCGAGGGCGTCGTCGATCGTGGCCACGCGCACCAGCGTCAGCCCGTCCGGCGCGTTCTCCGCGGCCGCGGCGCAGTTGTTCTCCGGGGTGAGGAAGTACTCGGCGCCGGCCTCCCTGGCCGCGATGACCTTCATCGAGACGCCGCCGATCTGCCCGACCCGCCCCTCGTCGTCGATGGTGCCGGTGCCGGCGACGAAGGCCCCGCCCGTCAGGTCGTCCGGGGTGAGCCGGTCGATCAGACCGAGCGCGAACATCAGCCCGGCGCTCGGCCCGCCGACGTCCGCCAGCTTGATGTCGATGGTGAACGGGAAGGTGTGGGTGACCCCGGCCTGGATCCCGACGATCGCGCGCTGGTCGTCGTCGGCGGCCGCGGTGGTGATGGTGACGTCCTCGGTGTCCGTGGGCAGCTCCTCGCCCGCCTCCTGGGCGGCCTGGGCCTGCTCGGCCGGCACGATGGTGAACACCACGTCCTCGCCCGGCTCGTGCTGGGTGACCAGCTCGGCGACCTGCCCCGGCTCGGTGATCTTGGTGCCGTCCACGGCCACGATCGCGTCCCCGGCGTGCAGCCGCCCCTCCGACGGGCTGTCCCTGACGACGGCGGCGACGATGGTCTGTGCCGGGATGTCGTAGCCGATCGCCTCCAGCGCCGCCACCTTGGCGCTCTCCTGGGAGGCGCTGAACTCCTCCGCGTTCTGCTGCTCGACCTCGTCGGCCGAGACCCGCGCGGGGTAGAGCGTGCGGTACGGCACCACGGCCGCGTCCGCCGCCAGCCAGCCGCTGACCGCCTCCAGCAGGTTCATCCGGTAGTCGACGCCGGTGACGCGGACGGTTGTCATGTTGAGGTGGCCGGAGGCCTCGTACGTCTCGTGGCCCTCGATGTTCAGCACCGGCTCGCCGTCGTGCTCGCCCAGGGTGTTGACCGTGGGACCCGGCGACATCTCCGCGTAGGGCACGTTGATGAGCACTCCGGCACAGAGCAGCCCTATCAGCAGGAGTATCGACGTCAGCAGCGTCGCGGTGCGGCGTGGCATGCCTTGACAGTACGTGACGGGACCGTCAGCCGTCCGCCGGGGCCCGCTCCATCGCGGCGCGGAACGCCTCGTAGCCCCGCACCCCGGCCTTGTCCCGCACGCCCCGGTGGTTCACTCTGCGACGGGTGGCCCAGGCACTCCACAGCCCGGCCACCACCGCGCCGGCGACGGGGATCAGCAGCCACACGAGAACCGCCATGACCTACCTCCCACCTCGGGCGGACGTACCACCAACGCTCGGTCGTGGGAACGGGTTACGCAACCGGAGTAACTTGCTCGATGATCTTCCCACGCACTACGCGCAGGCCCCCACCCATTCCTGGGTCCCGTCCGCGAAGGACTGGTGCTTCCAGATCGGGACCTCCCGCTTGAGGTCGTCGATCAGACGGCGGGCGGCGTCGAACGCCTCGCCGCGGTGCGGGCAGGCGACCGCCACGATCACCGCGAGGTCGCCGACGCCCAGGTCGCCGACCCGGTGCACGGCTGCCAGCGCCTCCACGGGGAAGTCCGCCACGACCTTCTCGGCGACCCGCCGCAGCTCGCCTTCCGCGCTGGGGTGCGCCGAGTAGGCCAGTGAGGTGACGGCCGGCCCCTTGGCGTCCCCGTCGTGGTCGCGGACCGTGCCGACGAACAACGCGGTGCCGCCGGCCCGCTCGTGGCCCACCGCCGCGAAGACCTCGTCCACGGACAGCGGGGTGTCACGGATCGCGAGCAACCGGATCGGCTCCGCGCGGTCGGCACGGCTTTCGGGAGGCGTGGAAGTGGGCCCAGTCATGCCCCCATGCTGCCCCATCGAACGCCCGCTCAACGACGCCGGCTGCGCCTCGCCCGCCGCACCAGGGCCGCCGTGCCCACCAGCGCCACCGTCGCGCCGGCCGCGCCGAGCGTTGTCGCGGCGTCCTTGCGGCCGAGCCGGCGGCCGGCCACCGTGTGCCGGCCCGCGACCTCGGCGAGCAGCTCGGCCAGCACCTCCTCGTTGCTCCAGCGCGGCCGCCAGCCCGCCTCGTACAGCTTGCTGCCGCTGACCACCCAGGGGTGCATGGTGTAGGCGAGGTCGCCGGCCGGGGACGGGGTGAGGCCGAGCCGGTGCAGCCGGGCCGCGGCGCCGAGGGCCACCGAGGGCGGCAGCTCCATCCGCCGGATCCCGGTCAGCTCCTCGACCTCCTCCTGCTCCAGCCAGCCGTCGCAGCCCACCGCCAGCTCGCCCTCCACCCGGTCGAGGACGGCGAACTCCAGGGCGCTGACCAGGTCGTCCACATGGCAGAACTGCCAGCGCGGCCGGGAGCCGGCCACCACGAGCAGCCGCGGCGACTCGAAGTACCTGGTGAGCGCGGTGTCGGTGCCGCCGACCAGCACGGCGGGGCGCAGCACCGTGACGTTGAGCCCGGGGTGGGCGCGCGGCGCGCGGCGCGCCAGGCGCTCGATCTCCAGCAGGTCGCCGACGCAGGTGGCGTCGGCGGTGGCGCGCAGCTCGGCCTCCTCGGCCAGCGGCACGTCGTTGTCCGGCAGCGCGCCGTAGACCATGGCCGAGGTGCACAGCACGACGCGCCGCACCCCGGCGGCCGCGGCGGCGGTCAGCACGGTCTGGGTGCCGCGCACGTTGTACGCGGTGCGGGCGGCCGGGTCGGACTCCAGGTCCAGGTCGAGGGCGAGGTGCACCACCACGTCCACCGGGCCCTGCGTCCCCTCGCGGTCCCGGTCGCGCCCGCCCTCGCGGCGCAACGGCCCGCGGGCGGCGCCCGAGGTGCGCAGCAGGTCGGCGATGGCCGGGTCGCGGACGTCCAGCGTGTGCCACTCGGCACCCTTGGCGTCGCCGACGCGCTCGTCGAGGGCGAGCACCCGCTTCACCTCGTCTGCGGCCAGCAGACGCTCGGTGAGCAGGGCGCCCACCCCGCTCGCGGCACCGGTGACGGCGACGGTCAGCGGGGCCGCGGGGCCGTTTCGCGCTGCGCGAACGGCTGGCTCCGGGGAACTCACAGGACTTCTCCAGCGGTTGTTTCTGGTACGACGTGCGCACGCCCATCCTGCCTGAGAGGTGTCTAGGCTGGAGGCAGAGACCAGCGATCGGGCAGCCACGTTGGTTCCGTCCGACACACAGAGCCGAGGATTCCCGTGAGTGACTTTCCCTTCGGATTCGGCCTCCCCCCGGAGGAGCCGGATGATGGTGAATCCGGCAAGAAGCGCGGTGGTGGCGGCGCCGGGGGACAGGGCGGCCGTGGGCAGGGGCCCGCGGACAACCCGCTGGCCGCGCTGTTCGGCTCGATGGGCGCCGGCGGCCAGCTGAACCCGCAGGACCTGGGCGCGGCCTTCCAGCAGCTCGGCCAGATGCTGTCGTACGAGGGTGGCCCGGTGAACTGGGAGCTGGCCCGTTCGGTGGCCCGGCAGACGGTGGCGCAGGGCGCGCAGGACGGCTCGCGGGACCAGAGCGTGTCCTCGCCCGAGCGGGCGCAGGTCGAGGAGGCCGTGCGGCTGGCCGACCTGTGGCTGGACGGCGTCACCTCGCTGCCCTCCGGTTCCGGCTCGGCGGTGGCCTGGAGCCGGGCCGAGTGGGTCGAGGCGACGCTTCCGGTGTGGCGGGAGCTGGTGGACCCGGTCGCGGAGCGCGTCGGCGCCGCCATGGGCGACGTGCTGCCCCAGGAGATGCAGGCGATGGCCGGGCCGCTGATCGGCATGATGCGCTCGATGGGCGGCGCCATGTTCGGCACCCAGATCGGGCAGGCGGTCGGCGTGCTCGCCGGCGAGGTGGTCGGCTCGACGGACGTGGGGCTGCCGCTCGGGCCGGCCGGCAAGGCCGCGCTGCTCCCGCAGAACGTGGCGGCCTTCGGCGCCGGGCTCGGCGTGCCGCAGGAGGAGGTCAGGCTCTACCTGGCGCTGCGGGAGGCCGCGCACCAGCGGCTCTTCGCGCACGTGCCGTGGCTGAGGTCGCACCTGTTCGGCGCGGTCGACGGGTACGCGCGGGGCATCCAGGTGGACACCGGCAAGCTGGAGGACCTGGTCGGCCAGCTCGACCCGACGCGGCCCGAGGAGATGCAGGAGAAGCTCCAGCAGGGCCTGTTCCAGCCGGAGGACACGCCGCAGCAGAAGGCGGCCCTGGCCCGCCTGGAGACGGCGCTCGCGCTGGTGGAGGGCTGGGTGGACGCGGTGGTGTTCGCCGCCGCCGAGCCGCACCTGCCGTCGGCCGGGGCGCTGCGGGAGACGCTGCGGCGGCGCCGGGCCTCGGGCGGCCCCGCGGAGCAGACGTTCGCCACGCTGATCGGGCTTGAGCTGCGGCCGCGCCGGCTGCGGGACGCGGCGCGGCTGTGGGCCTCCCTCACGGACGCGCGCGGGGCGCAGGGGCGGGACGCGCTGTGGGCGCACCCGGACATGCTGCCGACGGCCGAGGACCTGGACGACCCGGACGGCTTCGTGCACCGGGAGCAGCTGGACTTCTCGGAGCTGGACCGGATGCTGGGCGACGCGGCGGGCGAGGACGGCCCCCGTCTTGAGAAGCCCGGCGATGGTGAGCACGGCGAGAACGGCGACACCGGCGCGAAGGACCAGAAGGACGAGGACGGCGGCGACGGCAAGGGCGGCCGGGGCGAGTGAGCCTGCACGAGGACGCCAGCCGCGTGCTGCGCGAGTGGTCGGCGCCCGACGCGGCGCAGGAGGAGCTGCGGACCGCGTACGGCCGCCACCTCGCGACCCATGAGGACGGCGTGTGGCGGTCCTGCGGCGCCGGCCACATCACGGCGAGCGCGCTGGTGATCGACCCGGCAGGGGAGCGGGTGCTGCTCACCCTCCACCCCAAGATCGGGGCGTGGCTGCAGACCGGCGGGCACTGCGAGCCGTCGGATGCCACGCTGGCCGAGGCCGCGCTACGGGAGGCCACCGAGGAGTCCGGCATCGAGGGGCTGCGGCTGCTGCCCCGGCCCGCCGGCCTCGACCGGCACCGCACGCCCTGCGCCGTCCACCTGGACGTGCAGTACGCGGCGGTGGCGCCCGCCGGGGCCCGGCCGGCGATCAGCGACGAGTCGCTCGACCTGCGGTGGTTCCACTACGACGAGGTGCCGGCGGTGGCCGACCCCTCCGTCGTCCGGCTCACGGCGCGGGCCCGCGCCCTGCTGTGACCGCGCCGGCCCCCGCGGCCACGGCTCAGCGGGGGCCCCAGGCGCCGCCCTGGTGCAGGCCCGGCGTGCCGTCCTGACGGAACTGGCCGCCGAGCTGCTGGCCGAACGAGGTGTGCAGCGGCGGCATCAGCTCGCTCGGCTGGACGACCACGTGGCCCTCGCCCATGAAGCTCAGCTCCCAGCCCTCGCCGGTGTCGCCCCGGCGCCGCCATGCGGACCGGTTGCTGGTCTGGGCCTGTGCCTGCACCCGCAGCGACGAGGACCAGGCCACCACGGCGTCCGCGTCGGCGCTCACGTAGTTCTCCGGGGAGACGCGCATGACCAGCGGGAAGCCGGAGGTGGTGATGGCGACCTTGCCCTGCCCCGCGATGACCAGGTTGTACGCGCCGACGCCGGGTATGCCGTACTGGCTGTCGACGGCGACGACGTCCCAGTGCAGGTGGGCGTCGAGGGCGAGCACGTAGGAGCTGTCGACGGTCAGGCCCTCGTGGTCGACGTCGAGCACGTGCACGTGCTGGGCCAGGTTGGCGAGGTAGACGGCGCCCTGACCGAAGCAGCGCATCAGCGGCAGCACCTCGCCGGTGGCCCACTGGCTGTGCTGCTGTCGCCGGGACTGGTGCTCCCCGTCGAACTCCACCATGCCCTCGAAGGCCACCATGCTGCCGGTCCTGGCGAGCACGTCCACGCCGCGGGTCAGGTTGACCCGGAGCATGTGGGCGCCCTGGGGCGCGAAGTGCTCCTCGGTCTGGTTGACGGTGTGGTTGAAGATCGGGCTCTGCATCTGCCGTGTCCCCCGCGTCAGTTCTGTCGGCCGAGCCGGTCGGTGGAGTCCTCGCTGGGCTGCACGACGACGAAGCCCTGTCCGGAGAAGGCCAGTTGGTAGGCCTCGCCGCTGCCGCGCCCGAGCAGCGAGCTGGCCTTGAAGCTGCGCTTGCCGGTGACCTGCAGGCCCGTGGACCAGGCGACCAGCGCGTCGGGGTCGACAAGGGTCTCGCCGGCCCGGCCGCAGTCCACGACCACCGGGGTGCCGCGGCTGGTGACGGCCACCCAACCGGTCCCGGATATGCCGAGGTTGAACAGGCCCTGACCGGCGAACTTGGCGATCCCCTTGACCCGCTGCACGCCCCACTCGAGGTGGGCGTCGAAGGCCAGGACGTTGCTGGCGTTCACCGACAGGTTGTCGTGTCGGAGGGGGAGGCAGACGACGTTCGCGCCGTAGTCGGCGAGGTAGAGCAGGCCGTCGCCGAAGCACTTCATCAGCGGCACGCTCTCGCCGGCCAGCCGGCCGGCGATGGCCTGACCGAGCGCCGCCGGGTTGGACTCGTACTGGACGAAGCCCTCGTAGGCGATCATCGAGCCGGTCCGCGCGAACAGGTCCTGGCCCTGCCGCATCGCGATCCTGGCGATGGCCGGGCCGTGGTTGTCCATCCGGGCGGCGGGGGCGGCCGGGGTGTACCCCGCGATCATGCGTTGGTCCATCACGGGCTCCCGTCAGATCTCGTAGGGCTGGACGATGGCGAAGTTCCCGGGGGCCCCGCGGAACTGGAGCTGGGTGGTCTCCCCCGTGTGGCCCGGATAGGCCTGCCGCCGCAGCCGGACCTGGTTGGCCACCAGCACCTGGGCGGCGGCCGACCAGGCGACGATCGCGTTGGCGTCGGCGAAGGTCATGGGCGTGACCGGCAGCACCAACGGCTCGCCCCTGGTGGTGATGACGACGGTGCCGTGGCCCTGGAACTGCAGCGCGAACAGCGACCCGCCGGGGATGCCGTGGCCGTCGATCCGACGCACCTCGGGCTCCAGGGTCTCGTCGAAGGCGAGCACGTGCTGCGAGGCGACGACGATGGCGTCGCCCTGCAACTCCACGGGGTGCAGCCGGACGGCCTCCTCGGCCAGGAACACCTGCCCGTTGCCGGTGCAGCGCATCATCGACGGCATGCCCTCGCCGGTGGCCCAGCGGGTCATCCGGCCCCGGAAGCCGGAGCTCTTGTAACCGAAGTCGACGTCGCCGTGGTACAGGACCATGCTGCCCTGCCGGGCGAGCACGGGCTGCCCGCCGCCCTGCGTGAGGTCGACCCGCACCAGCTCCGGATTCGGCTGACTCCACCGCCGGCCGTCCTCCACGCCCCGGTACCGCTCGAGCACCCCGCCCAGCGACGCGGCGCCCTGGCCGGGCTGACCGAAGCCACCCGCCCCCTGCGGGGGCACGACGGGGCCGCCGCCCGGCGCGCCGCCGAAGGGCGGCGCGACCGGGCCACCGGCGGGCGCGGGACCACCCACGCCGGGCGGCGCGAACCCCTGCGCGGGCGCAGGCACGGCATAGCCACCGCCAGCCGGTGGCGACGCCTGCGGTGCGACGGGGCCGCCGGCCACGCCCGGTGGCACGAACCCCTGCCCGGGTGGGGGCGCGGCATGGCCGCCAGGCCCCTGCGGGGCGCCGCCGAAGGGCGGCGCGAACCCCTGCCCGGGTGGCGGCGCGGCATAGCCGCCACCAGCCGGTACCGGTGCCTGCGGTGCGACATGGCCGCCTCCGGGCGACGACGGCGCAGGGCCGCCGAAGGGTGGCGCGGGTTGGCCGCCGCCGGGAGGCGGTGCCGGCTGGCCCGGCACCCCGAACGGCGCGGCCGGTGGCGCACCGCCGGCGGACGCCGGCTGCGGCGGGCCGCCGAAGGGCGGCGCGGCCTGCCCACCCGCGGCCTGACCGCCGGAGGCCCCCGCACCGGGGACGGCGAAGGGCGGTGGCCCGGACGCCGGCTGCGCCGGCGCTGGCGCTGGCTCGTCCTCCTCCACCTCGCCGCCGAAGTGGGTCAGGAGCGCCGCGAGGCCGCCGTCGAAGCCCTGGCCGACGGCGGCGAAGCGCCAGCCGTCCTTGCGGTAGAAGTCCCCCAGCATCACGGCCCGCTCGCTGCTGAACTCCGAGCCGTCGAACGCGTACCTGGCGACCTCCTCGCCGCCCGCCACGATGCGGATGCAGCCGGGCGCGGCCTGCGCCATCGTGCCGTCGCCGTCGATCGTCGCCGTGAACGCGAGCCGGTGGACCGAGGCCGGCACCCGGTCGAGCGTGACCCGGAACGACTCGGTGTCCCCCGCCTGGGCGCCCAGCAGTTGGAGCGACTCCTCGGGGGACTTCGGCTGGTTGTAGAAGATGAAGTAGCGGTCGTCCGAGAGCCGTTCGTCCGCGTCGAGACCGAAGCAGCTGATGTCGAAGACGAGTCCGGGCCCGGATATCTGCACGCCCACGTACAGGTCGGTGCCGAGCGTCAGATCACTCAGCCTGGCCTTCTGGCCGCGCTTGAAGTGCGTAACCATGCGAACGACCGTCCCCCCATCCGGTACCACGAACCTTCGGCGGGGCCAGACTAACCGCTGCCACCGACGATGAGGATCAGGACCGCAGCCACGGAATGTACGGGAGGCGCTCCGCGGCGACCACGCCCTCCAGGAAGCCCCGGGCGCGCTCGGTGCGCGGGTACCGGTCGAGGAGCCGCCAGAAGTCGTCGCCGTGGCCCGGCACCAGCAGGTGGGCCAGCTCGTGGAGCAGGACGTAGTCGATGACGTACTCGGGCATGCCCTGGAGGCGGTGCGAGAGCCGGATGCTGCCGAGCGCGGGGGTGCACGAGCCCCAGCGCGAGTTCTGGTTCGTGACCCACCGGACGCTGTCCGGCCGGGCGCGGCCCTGGAGGTAGCGCTCGGAGAGCTCGGTCGCGCGGCGTGCGAGGTCGTCGTCGTCGATGACCCGACGCTCTTCCTGGGCCGCGAGCTTGTCCAGCATCACGGAGACCCAGCGCTGCTCCTCGTCCACGCTCATGCGGGCCGGGATCAGCACGATGGTGCGGTCACCCTCGCGGTAGGCGGAGACCGTGCGCCGGCGCCGTGAGCTGCGGCGGACCTCGACCTGGTCGGGTGAGTGCCCGGACACGTGCCGGTGGGTGTCCAGCGCCGTTCTGCCCGCCGAGGGCACGCGCTGCGACGGGCCGGCGGTGTTCAGCGGTTCGCCGGGCACACTTCGACGTTACCCGGTGCGAGACGGATATGTCCCGCCTGAAGATGCTGGTGAGAGCGGAGCGCGCGCCAACCGTCCACAGCTGCGCCCTGTTTATAGGACTATCTCCGCTTCCTGTGGAAAACATCACACCCGCGCCCGATGTCCGGCCGCATCATGTCGCCATGCACCCCATGATCAAGCCCGCCCTCCGCCGCAGCTGGCGCGACCGCCACACCGTCCGCTACGGAGTGACCCCCTCGCACTCGGTGCTCTTCGGCCCGCTGGACACGGCGACCGAGATGTTCCTGACCCTGCTCGACGGCACGCGTGGGCTGCCCACGCTGCGCGAGGCCGCCGCCTCGCTCGGCCTCGGCCGGGCGGCGGCCGACCGGCTCGCCGGCCAGCTCGCCGCGGCCGGTGTGCTGGACGACGCCACCGCGCAGCGGGAGGCGGCGGCCGAGGTCACGGAGGCGCTGCGGCCGGACCTGGCCTCGCTCTCGCTGCTTGATCCGGAGCCGGGCGGCGGGCTGCGGCGGCTGCTCGACCGGCGGCGCGCCTGGGTCCAGGTGCGGGGCGCCGGCCGGGTCGGGATGGCGGTCGCCACGGCGCTGGCCCAGGCGGGCGTGGGGCGCGTCGAGGTGGTGGACGGCGGCCGGGTGGAGCCGGTGGATCTCACGGCGGGCGGTCCGCGCCCGGAGCACGTCGGGCAGCGGAGATCGGTGGCGGCCCGCGGGCTGCTGCGGGCGGTGGCGCCCTGGCGCCGCGGCCGGGGCGGCCCGGCGGGGGGCAGCGCGGGCGAGCCGGCGGGGGCGCGGCTGGTGATCTTCGCGCCCCGCGACGGTCTCGCGGCCTACGCCCCCGATCCGGCGCCGGCCGAGGAGCTGGTCTCGTCCGGCACACCCCATCTGTACGCGGGCGTGGTGGAGGCCACCGGCTTCGTGGGCCCGCTGGTGCTGCCGGGGGCCACGGGCTGCGCCGGCTGCCTGCTGCGCTGCCGGGCTCGCGTCGAGCCAGGCTGGCCACTGCTGGTCGGCCAGTGGCGGAACGGGCGCCCGGCAGGCGTGCCCGCCTGTGACGGAGCCCTGGCCACGGCGGTGGCCGGTCTCGCCGCCTGCGCCGCCCTCGGCTTCCTGGACGGCACGGCGCCCCGGGGCCCGGCCACCCGCACCGAGTTGGTGCTGCCCGGCCCCTCGGTGGCCGAGCATCCGATCGAGCCGCACGCCGAGTGTCCCTGCCGCGCCGCACAGCCGGCCCGCGCGCCGTGACCAGGGGCCACAATGGCGGGTAGGACCGCGACGACCGCCTGGTTGGGGCGCGCGCGTATGGGAGTTGGAGGGGACGCCATGTCTGACCTACCCCGTAAGGCGGTGACCAGGACCGCGAAGCTCGCCACCCTGCCACTGAGCTTCGCCGGCCGGGCGACGTGGAGTCTGGGGAAGCGGATCGGTGGCCGGTCCGCCGAGCTGGTGGGCAGCGAGCTGCAGCAGCGCACGGCCGAGCAGCTGTTCAGCGTGCTCGGCGAGCTCAAGGGCGGCGCGATGAAGCTGGGGCAGGCGCTCTCGGTCTTCGAGTCGGCGTTGCCGGAGTCCATGGCCGGCCCCTACCGGGCCGCGCTGACCAAGCTCCAGGACGCGGCGCCGCCGTTGCCCACCGCCTCGGTGCGGGCGGCCCTCGCGGAGCGGCTCGGCGAGGACTGGCGGGAGCTGTTCCAGGAGTTCGACGAGCGGCCGGCGGCGGCCGCCTCGATCGGCCAGGTGCACCGGGCCGTCTGGCACGACGGTCGCGAGGTGGCCGTGAAGCTCCAGTATCCGGGGGCGGGCGAGGCCCTGCTGTCGGACCTGACGCAGCTGGGCCGCTTCGCCCGGCTGTTGGGGCCGCTGATCCCCGGCATGGATCTCAAACCGCTGATCGAGGAGTTGCGGGAGCGGGTCGCCGAGGAGTTGGACTACGGCCTGGAGGCGGAGGCACAGCGGGCCTACGCGGAGGAGTTCCGTGACGATCCCGGGGTGCTCGTCCCCGGGGTGGTGTGCCAGCGGGAGCAGGTGCTGGTCACCGAGTGGCTCGACGGGATACCGCTGTCCCGGGTGATCGCCGAGGGCGCCCCGGAGGAGCGGGACCGGGCGGGGCAGTTGCTGGCGCGCTTCCTGTTCTCCGGCACCGCACGCACCGGCCTGCTGCACGCGGACGCCCACCCGGGGAACTTCCGGCTGGTGCCGGGGCCGGCCGGGGAGCCGGTGTCCTCCTGGCGGCTCGGCGTCATGGACTTCGGCGCGGTGAACCGGCTGCCGGGCGGGCTGCCGCCGGTGATCGGCGAGGCGCTGCGGATGTCGCTCGACGGGCAGGCGGAGGAGGTGCACGCCCGGCTGGTGGCCGAGGGGTTCGTGAAGCCGTCGATCGAGCTCGACCCGCAGGCGGTGCTGGACTACCTGCTGCCGATCATCGAGCCGGCGCGGGTGGAGGAGTTCACCTTCAGCCGGGAGTGGCTGCGGGAGCAGGCGGCCCGGATCGCCGATCCCCGGTCGGCGGCCCACCAGTTGGGGCGCCGGCTGAACCTGCCGCCCTCGTACCTGCTGATCCACCGGGTGACGCTCAGCACCATAGGCGTGCTGTGCCAGCTCGGCGCCACGGTCCGGATGCGGGACGAGCTGGCCGCCGGCCTGCCGGGGTTCGAACCGCCGGTGGAGCAGCCGGTGGAGAAAGCGGACCGGCCGGCCTGAGCCGAGGGTTCTCGGGCTCAGACCGGCCGGCCGGTCGGTGTGGGTCGGGTCATACGGTGTTCAGCGCGGCGTTACTGCATGACCGCCTGGGCCAGCGCCCGGCGGGCGCGGTGGGAGGCGCGCTCGGCACGCCGCTGGAGGCGGGCCGAGCGGCGGTGCAGCCGGTTGGCCAGCGCCAGCTGGCCGGCGGCACGTTGGGACTCCGCTTCGCGGGCTCGTTCGGCCATATGGGAGCGAGCGAGCGCTTCTGGGATGAGATGCAACTTCCTGGTCCTGTTCAGCTTCTGGCGCGGCGAGCGGGCCGCGGCCGGTTCTTCGGTGGGTCGTGTCATGGGGGGATCTTGTCGAGGGCCGTGTGCTGCCGGCCGGCCGATGGTGCCTGGGACGCTCATGCCGTGACCGGGTTCTTCCGGGGACGGCCACGGGGCCGCTTGCGGGGCACCACGACGCCCTGGACGAACAGCTCGCCGCCCCACACCCCCCAGGGCTCACGGCGGTCCTTGGCGCCGGCCAGGCAGGCCTCGCGCAGCGGGCAGGTCCCGCACAGCGACTTGGCGTACTCGACGTCCGCCGGGCTCTCCGCGAAGAACACCTCGGGGTCGTAGGAACGACAGGGGACGCCGGCGTCGAGCCGCTCGATGGCCTCGTCGAGCTCGTTCAGCGTGTACAGCGGGGTCACAGAAGTCTCCGGATCGGGTGGTGAGTTGAGATCAGGTCGGGCGGCGTACGGCGCGAGTGGCACGGTCATTCCTCGTGTCGTCGTAGTCGGTCTCCGGCTCGTGGCCGGAACTGGCTGGGCAAAACAGAAGGGCCGCGGATCCCGGTGTGGGTTCCGCGGCCCTGGAAGGTGCCGACCTGATCTCGCCGATCAGGCTGGATCACTCCAGGGATCGAGCCCGCGGAGGGCCCACATCGTGTGAAGCTGGGTCTTCTGCTGTCCAAAGAGCTGGTTTCCGGCGCCGGCCACGTTCGCGGTGGCATAGGCCCCCTTGGGGGCGGCCTCTACCACTGCCGCTGCGAGCGCCTGGGTCGGTCGCTCGCTGACGGAGGCCTCACGAATCGCGGCGGCGGCCGGACGCGCGGCCACGGCGGCGGACACACGGGTGCCCGACAGCCGGACAGCGCCATCGGACATGAGGAGGCCGACGAACACGCGGTCGATCATTTTGGTGGTGATGCTGGCCACGGGACTCGCCTCCTTCTGAGGTCTCGACGGGCAGTCTCAGCTGCTCACAACGGGCACTTCGGTACAGCTCAGTACAGCATGGCCGCGGGGAGTATGGGAAGCCTGCTTCGCAGACTCCTCCGCCGCCGTGTGGAGCACGCTATGCGCACCTCTCCGGCGGGCGCAAACTATTTTTCCGAGGATTCGGGAGAAGGATCGGTAACGGTCTCCGGCAGAGGCTGCCCCGCACACATGGCGAGCACGTCGGGCCCGAACTGACGCAGCTTGTGCGGCCCCACGCCGGAGATCCGGCCGAGCTCGCGCTCGGACCCCGGCACGCTCTCGGCGATCGCCATCAGCGTGACGTCGGTGAACACGGTGTACGGCGGGCGGCCCAACTCCCGCGCCCGCTCGAGCCGCCACTCCCGCAGCCGCTCGAACAGCTCCTCGTCCATGGAGGACGGGCAGTCCGCGCAACGCCGCAGCTTGATTTCGGCCGCCTCGGTGAGGGTTCGCCCGCACTCCCGGCACATGACGGGCCCCCGCTGCCTGCGCCCGCGCGCGCCAGAACCGCGCTCCACGCCCCCGCCGCCACCGGCGCCCGCCCCCCTGGCGGCGGAGGATCCCGGCCGCAGCCCGTCGAGGAAGCGGCTCGGCCGGCGCGAGGCACGGCCGCCGGGAGAGCGCGCCAGCGACCAGGACAGCGTCAGGTCGCGCCGCGCCCTGGTGACGCCCACATACAGCAGGCGCCGCTCCTCCTCGATCTGCTCCGGCGTCTTGGCGTGGGTGATCGGCAGCATGCCGTCGGTCAGGCCGACCAGGAACACCGCGTCCCACTCCAGGCCCTTGGCGGTGTGCAGCGAGGCCAGCGTGACCCCCTCCACGGTCGGCGCGTGCTGGGCGGCGGCCCGCTCGTCGAGCTCGGCCACGAAGTCCCGCAGCGTGGCCCCCGGCCTCGACCGCTCGAACTCCTCGGCGAGCCGCACCAGCGAGCTCAGCGAGTCCCACCGCTGGCGGACCGCGCCGGAGCCCGAGGGCGGCGTGGGCGTCCACCCGGCGGTGGCCAGCACGGCGCCCACCTGCCCGCGCAGGCCCTCGTCGGCCGCCTCTTCGAGCACCCGGTCGTTCCCCCCGGCGCGGGCCGCGCCGCGCAGCGCGAGACCGGCCTGCCGGATCTCGGGCCGCTCGAAGAACCGCTCGGCGCCCCTGACCTGGTAGGGCACCCCGGCGTCGGCGAGGGCCTGCTCGTAGATCTCGGACTGGGCGTTGATCCGGAAGAGCACGGCGATCTCGCTGGCCGGCACCCCGCCGCCGCCCTCCGCGACCGGGGTCAGCAGCTGGCGGATCCGCCTGGCGGTCGCCTCGGCCTCCGCCGGCTCGTCCGGGTGCTCGGCGTAGACCGGCTCGGGGCCCGCGGGGCGCTGGGAGACCAGCTCCAGGCGGTTCTCCGCGGCCCGGCCACGGGCCTGGGCGAGCAGCCCGTTGGCCAGGTGCACCACCTGCGGCGTGGAGCGGTAGTCCCGCACCAGCTTGACCACGGTGGCCTCCGGGTGGTGGAGCCGGAAGTTGAGCAGGTGCTCGGGGGTGGCGCCGGTGAAGGAGTAGATCGTCTGGCTGGCGTCCCCGACGACGCACAGGCTGTCCCGCTCGCCGAGCCACAGCTGGAGCAGCCGCTGCTGGAGCGGGCTGACGTCCTGGTACTCGTCGACCACGAAGTGCTGGTACTGGCGGCGCACCGTCTCCGCGATGTCGTGCCGGTCGGTGAGGATGCCGACCGTCAGCAGCAGCACGTCCTCGAAGTCGATCACCCCGCGGTCCCGCTTGAGCTGCTCGTACGTGGCGTAGATCCGGCTGACCTGGGCCGGGTCGGCCGACACCTCGCGGCCGGCCTTGGCGAGCACCGCCGGGTACTCCTCGGGGACGGTCTGGGTCATCTTGGCCCACTCGATCTCCCCGGTGACCTCCCGGAGCTCGGCCCGCTCCAGGCGCACCCGGTTCCGCGCGGCCGCCTCGGCGACCAGCTGGATCTTGCGCTCCTCGAGGCGCGGTGCCTCGCCGCCCACCGCCTTCGGCCAGAAGTACTGGAGCTGCCGCAGCGCCGCCGAGTGGAAGGTGCGCGCCTGGACGCCGCCCGCGCCGAGCTGGCGCAGCCGCCCGCGCATCTCGCCCGCGGCCCGCTGCGTGAAGGTGACGGCGAGCACCGTGGCCGGCTGGTACACGCCGGCCAGCACGCCGTAGGCGATGCGGTGGGTGATCGCCCGGGTCTTGCCCGTGCCGGCGCCGGCCAGCACGCACACCGGCCCGTGCAGGGTGGTGGCCACCGCGCGCTGCTCCGGATCGAGCCCGGCGAGCACGGCGTCGGCGGAGCCGGCGGCCGACGGGTCGGGTTCCGATGGGAGGGGCGAGGCGTGCGGTGCTGATGTCACCCCGCCATGCTGCCAGGTCCCCGGAGGCGCGTGGGGCGGGTTGTCCACAGCCCGTGGAATTCGTCGTACCGGCTCGTGTGTTGTGCTGGTGCCAGAACAGCACCCGGACCGGGACGACGAAGGAGCAGCACGATGCAGGGCACCGTGACGATGTACAGCACGGCGTGGTGCGGCTACTGCCGCCGGCTCAAGAGCCAGCTGGAGCGCGAGGGCATCGCCTTCACCGAGATCGACATCGAGCAGGACCCGAGCGCGGTGGCCCTGGTCGAGAAGGCCAACAACGGCAACCAGACGGTGCCGACCGTCGTCGTCCTGCCCGCCTCGGGCGGCGCCGAGGTCACCATGACCAACCCGTCCCTGGCGCAGGTGAAGGAGGCGCTGGTCGGCGCCCCCGTCGCGGACTGACGCCCGCCAGGCGGGCCGCCGGCGCGCCCGCTACGCCAGCGGCTTGCCGTACCAGGACTCGATCAGCCGGGCCGCGATGGAGATCCCGGCCGGCGGCAGCACGTCGCCGGCCTCCATCGCGGCCCGCAGCTCGTCCCGCGAGAACCAGCGGGCCTCCTCGATCTCCTCGCCGTCCACCTGGAGCTCGAAGGAGGTGGCGCGCGCCACGAAGCCGAGCATCAGGCTGGACGGGAACGGCCACGGCTGGCTGGCGACGTACGACACCTCGCCGATCGCGACGCCGACCTCCTCGTGGACCTCGCGTATCACGGCCTCCTCGATCGACTCCCCCGGCTCCACGAAGCCGGCCAGGGTCGAGAAGCGGCCCTTGGGCCAGTGCATCTGCCGGCCGAGCAGCGCCCGGTCGTCCTCGTCGAGCACCAACATGATCACGGCCGGGTCGGTGCGCGGGTAGTGCTCGGCGCCGCACGCCGGGCAGCGCCTGATGTGGCCGGCCGCCGCGATCACGGTGCGCTCGCCGCAGCGCGAGCAGAAGCGGTGCAGCCGCTGCCAGTTCTCCAGGGCCACGGCGTGCACCAGCAGCGCGTTGTCCCGGTCGGACAGCAGCGCGGCCGCCTCGCGCAGCCCGGCGGGCCGCGCCGCCTCGTCCATGCGGCCCGGCAGCGCGTCCTTCTGGAGCGCGAAGTACCGCACGCCGGCGGCGTCGGTGCCCAGGAAGTACCGGTGGGCCTCGGTGAGCGGGGCGTCGAACGACGGCATCATGACCAGCTCGGTCCGCCCGTCGTCGGTGTCCTCGATCAGCGCCTGGCCGCCGGAGACCACGAACACCCGGGTGGTGGGATGGCTCCAGGCCGCCCCCAGCCACGCCTCGTCGAGGCGGTGCCCGGTGCCGCGGTCGATGCCGCCGGTGCCGGTGAGAGGGATCGGCTGGACCGCGTTGTCCGAGGTGGTACGCATACTCAGAAGCCTAACCGGGCTCGTTGGGCTCCCAGGAATCCTCCCCCAGCAGCAACCGCTCGATTCCGCGCCTGCCGGGCAGCACGCTCGGCCGCACCAACTCGCCGCTGCGCACGTAGAGGAAGGCCGCGCTGACCTGCCCGAGCCGCAGCCCGTGCCGCTCGGCCCAGGCCAGTCGGTAGATCGCCAGCTGGAGCGGGTCGGCCTCCTGGCGGCGCGCCGTCTTCCAGTCGATGATCTCGAAGCCGCCGCTCGGCGTGCGGTAGACGGCGTCGATGCGGCCGCTGATCACCCGGCCGGCGAGCTGGATCTGGAACGGCGCCTCGACGCGGTACGGGCGGCGGGCCGCGTACGGCGTGCGGGCGAAGGCCTCCTTCAGCGCCTCCAGGTCCCGCTCGTCCCTGATCTCGGAGTCGGCGTCCGGCTCGCCACCCGGCAGCTCGTCCAGGCCGAGCATGGGCAGCGGCACCTCCTCGAACCGGGACTCGACCCAGGCGTGGAACCGGGTGCCGCGGCGGGCCGCCGGCTGTGGCGGGCGCGGCATGGGCCTGGCCAGCTCCCGGGCGAAGCCGTCCGGGTCGGCCGCGAGCCGCTGCACCTGCGAGGCCGAGAGGTTAAGCGGCAGCGGCACCTCGCGGACCGCCGACCTGGCCTGTCGCAGCTCGCCCGTCAGCGCCGCCAGGTCACGGTCCCAGGAAGCCACGGTGCGTTGCTCCTCCGGGGTGAGCTCGTCCTCCTCCGGGTCCGGTTCCGGGGTCTTTCCCGCCAGCCGGGCCAGCACCGCGCCGGCCGCCGCCCTGCGCCGTTCGAGGGCGACCGGGTCGAGCGGCAGCGGCCACGCCAGGTCGCGCTCGGGGGCGGCGAGCGCCGGGTTCTCCGCGTCCTCCGGCGGCTCGTCCGCCCAGACCTCGACCTCGCCGTGGTCGGGGCCAGCCTCGCAGTGGGCGCGCAGCGCGGTCAGGAAGTCCGAGGGGCCGCGCCGCTTCTTCTGGCTCGGCCCCCACCAGTGCCCGGAGCCGAGCAGCACGGCGCGCGGCCTGGTGAAGGCGACGTAGCCGAGCCGCAGCTCCTCAAGACGCAGCTGCTCGGCGACGGCGGCCACGTACTCCTTGTGCGCCGGCGCCGTCCACTCCTCGATCGCGGGCAGCGTCCCGGCGTCGCCGCGCAGCGGGTGCGGCAGCGTCCTGGCCTGCCGCAGCCAGGAGTCGCGGGAGGACCTGGCGGGGAAGACGCCCGCGCACAGCCCGGGCAGGGCGACCACGTCCCACTCCAGGCCCTTGGCCTTGTGCGCGGTGAGCACCTTCACGGTGTCCTCGCCGCCGGGCAGCGAGCCGTCGAGCCCCTTGTCGTACTGGGCGGCGGCGCGCAGGAAGCCGAGGAAGGCCGGCAGCGTGGCCTCGCCGTCGACGGCGGTGCCGGCCCGCCCGGCGGCGAAGCCGGCGGCCACGTCGAGGAAGGCGCTGAGCGTCTCCCGGCGGCGGGCCGCGAGCGCCTGTGGGGAGGCGGACAGCTCCACCTCGAGCCCGGTGACGGCCAGCACCCGGTGCAGCACGTCCATCAGCGGGTCGCCGAGCGAGCGCCGCAGCTCCCGGATCTCGGCGGCCAGGTGGGCGAAGCGGACGCGCGCCTCGGCGGAGAACGGCAGCCCGTCGTCGTCCCCGCCGCCAGGGCCGCCGTCGACGAAGGTGTCGAGCGCGTCGGCGAGCGAGGTGATCTCGGCCGGGTCGGTGCCCTCGACGGCGGCCGCGAGACGCTCGCCCTCGCCGGCCCCCTCGTCCACCCGGCGCACCAGCAGCCGGGCGCGCCGGCCGAGCAGCGCCAGGTCGCGCGGGCCGATCCGCCAGCGCGGGCCGGTCAGCAGCCGCACCAGCGCCGCGTTGGCGGTCGGGTCGGCGAGCACCTGGCAGACGGCCACCAGGTCGGCGACCTCGGGCAGGTGCAGCAACCCGGCGAGGCCCACCACCTCGACCGGCACGTCGCGCTCCACCAGCACCCGCTGGATGTCGGCGAACTCGGCGGCCGTGCGGCACAGCACGGCGATCTCGCCCGGCGGGGTGCCCGTCGCGACCCGGTGCGCGATCGCGTCGGCCAGCCAGGCCAGCTCCTCGGCGTACGTGGTGTGCAGGGCGCAGCGCACGACGCCGGCGAGCTCGGCGCCCTCGGCCGGGCGGAGCGGGACGACGGCCGGGTGCCGCTCGCGCAGCGGCGCGGACAGGCCGTTGGCGAGGGTGAGCAGCCGGCCGCCGCTGCGGCGGTTCTCGCTGAGGCTGTGCCGGTGGGCGGGCGAGCCGTCGCGCAGCGGGAAGTGTTCCGGGAAGTCGTCGAGGTTGGCGACGGAGGCGCCGCGCCAGCCGTAGATGGCCTGGCACGGGTCGCCGACGGCGGTGACGGCGTGGCCGGTGCCGCCGCCGAACAGGCCGGCCAGCATCACGCGCTGGGCGACGGAGGTGTCCTGGTACTCGTCGAGCAGCACCACGGCGAACTCCTCGCGCAGCAGCCGCCCGACCTCGGGCACCTCGCGGGCCAGCGCGGCGGCGAGCGCGATCTGGTCGCCGAAGTCCAGCAGGTCGCGGGCGCGTTTGCGGGCCCGGTACTCCTCGACGACGCCGAGCAGTTGGCCGCGGCCGAGCGCCGTCTGCGGCACCAGGCGCAGGTCGGCGTTGGTGAGCTCGGCGCGCTCGAGCTCGGCGAGCAGCGCGGTGTCGAAGGCGCGCAGCCGCTCGGGGCTCACCAGGTGCTCGGACAACTCGCCTTCGAGCGCGATGAGGTCGGTGACCAGCGTAGTGAACGAGACACCGGGCGGCTCGAAGTCGGGCGGCGCCGAGCGCAGCACCTCGGCCGCCAGCTGGAAGCGGCCGGCGTCGGCCAGCAGCCTGGCGGCTGGTTCGATGCCGAGCCGCAGCCCGTGGTCGCGCAGCAACTGGCCGGCGAACGCGTGGTAGGTGGAGATCCGCGGCTCGCCGCCCGGCTCCCCGGACTCGCCGGGCTCGGCCGCGGGGTCCGTGATGCCGGCCCTGGCGAGGGCCTTGCGGACCCGCTCCGAAAGCTCGCCCGCCGCCTTGTTGGTGAAGGTGAGGCCGAGCACCCGCTCGGGCGCCACCTGCCCGGTGCCGGTCAGCCACACCACCCGCGCCGCCATCACCGTCGTCTTGCCCGAGCCGGCGCCGGCCACGATCGCCTGTGGCTCGGGGGGCGCGGTGATGCACGCCAACTGCTCAGGGGTGAAAGGGATCCCGAGCAGCTCCTTGAGCTCCTCGGGGTCGGTGAGTCTGGCGGGCACCCGAGGAACCCTAGTCGCCCCCACCGACAGCCCTCACCGACGGCGGGGGGCGGGCGGCGCTACTCCACCACCTGTCGCCCCTCCGGCCTGGCGCTGCACGCGCCCCGGAAGGCGCAGCTGCCGCAGTGCTGTCCGGCGGCCGGCGAGAACCGCTCGTCGAGCACCTTCCCGGCCGCGGTGGCCAGGAGTTCGCCGACCCACTCGCCGTTGGTCGGGTCGAGCGGCGGCTGCCGCTGCACGGTGGGCAGCGCGTCACCGCCGTCCCGTTTGGGCGCGCCCTGCCGCAGGTGGACCAGTTCGGCGCCGGCGAGTTCTCCGCGTGGCTCCCCGGCCACCGCCTCGCCGTCCCGCACCGCGAGCTGGTAGACGGCGAGCTGCGGGTGCCGCTCGACCTCGGCCTTGGTGGGCCTGGTACGGCCGGTCTTGAAGTCCACGACGTAGACCCGGCCCTCGGCGTCCCGCTCGACCCGGTCGAGCACGCCGCGGATCCGCACCTGGTGCTCGCCGGCCGGCAGCGTGACCTCGAACTCCTGCTCGCTGGCGGCGGGTTCGCGGCCGTCCCGGCTCTGCAGCACGTGCCAGCGCAGGAAGCGCTCCAACGCGGCCCGCGCCTCGGTCTGTTCGCGGCGCGACTGCCAGGGCGCCTCGAAGGCGAGACCGTCCCAGACGGTGTCGAGGCGTTCCATCAGCACCGCGAGGTCGGCCGGCGTGGTGCCGGAGGCGACCTCGTCGGCGAGCACGTGCAGCACGTTGCCGAAGCCCTGGGCGGCGGTAGCCGGCGCGTCGGCGTGCACCTCGCGGCCCAGGAACCACTGCAGCGAGCAGGTGTTGACCAGCTGGTCGAGCGCGCTGCCGGTCAACGCCACCGGGCGCTCCGGGTCGCGCAGCGGCGCCGCGGAGCTGCTGGGGGCGCGCAGCCCCCACCACCGCTCCGGGTGCGCCGCGGGCGCCAGCGGATGCCCCTCCTCGTCCCGCAGCGCGGCCAGGTCGGCGAGCCGCCGGGCCGCGGCCCTGCGCAGCGCGGGCGACGCGGCCGGATCGACGGTGGTGGCGCGCAGCTCGGCGACCATCGCGGCCAGCGCCAGCGGTCGGTGCGGCCGACCGCTGACCTCCCGCGGCTCGACGCCGAGGTCCCGCAGGAAGCGGGACGGCTGGTCGCCGTCGTCCGCGCCCTGCACGGCCGTCACCACCAGGCGGTCCCTCGCCCGGGTCGCGGCCACGTAGAACAGCCGCCGCTCCTCGGCAAGCAGCGCGCCGGGGCTCAGCGGCTCGGCGAGCCCGTCGCGCCCGATCCGGTCGGCCTCCAGCAGCGAGCCGCGCCGCCGCAGGTCGGGCCAGAGGCCCTCCTGCACGCCGGCGACCACCACGAACGACCATTCGAGGCCCTTGGCCCGGTGCGCGGTCATCAGCCGCACCGCGTCCGGGCGGACGGCGCGCGCGGCGAGGGTGTCGGCGGCGATGTCGTGCGCGTCCAGCTCCTCCAGGAAGTTGCGCGCCCCTCGGCCGCCGAGGCGCTCCTCGGCGCGCGCCGCGGCCTCGAAGAGCGCGCAGATGGCGTCCAGGTCACGGTCCGCGTTCCGCCCGGCGGCTCCGCCGCGCCTGGCCGCCCGCTCCAGCCTGGCCGGCCACGAGGTGCCGTCCCACAGCAGCCACAGGGCCTCCTCGGCGCTGCCGCCGCCGGCCAGCAGCTCGCGCGCCTTGCGGAGCAGCAGCCCCAGCCGCTGCGCGCCCCCGGCGTACGCCGGCTCGTGCGTGACGAGCCGCTCCGGCTCGGCGAGCGCCCGCGCGATCAGCTCGTCGGACGGCGCCGGCACCGCGACGCCCGCGGCCCGCTCCTCGTTGCGCAGCGCGCGGCCGAGGCGCCGCAGGTCGGCGGCGTCCATGCCGCCGAGCGGCGAGGTGAGCAGTGTGAGCGCGGTCTCCGGCGGGAGCGCCTGCTCGGTCCCCGGCGGCTCAGCGACGGCGCGCAGCGCGGTGAGCAGCGGCGCGACGGCCGGCTCCTGGCGCAGCGGCAGGTCGTCGCCGTCGACCTCGAGCGGCACACCGGCCGAGGTGAGCGCCCGGCGCACGCCCGGGATGGAGCGCGAGCCGGCGCGCACCAGCACGGCCATCTCGCCCCACGGCACGCCGTCCTCCAGGTGCGCGCGGCGCAGCAGGTCGGCGATGTTGTCCAGTTCGGCGCCCGGCGTCGGGAAGGTGAAGGTCTCGACCCGGCCGCCGGCGCGCTCGGCCGTCAGCGCCCGGTGCCGGCGGACGGCGTCGGCCGGCAGCCTGGCCAGCGGCATCCGCTGGGTGAGCAGCCGGGTGGCGGCCAACAGCGCGGCGCCGCTGCGCCGGTTGGTGTCCAGCACGGCGACGGGCGCGGGCGCCCCGGCGCGGGTGCGGAAGACGTCGGGGAAGCCGAGGATCCCGTTCACGTCGGCGCCGCGGAAGGCGTAGATGGACTGGTCGGGGTCGCCGAACACCACCAGGTCGCGGCCGTCGCCCGCCAGCGCGCGCAACAGCGCCACCTGTGCCGGATCGGTGTCCTGGTACTCGTCGACGAAGACCGCGTCGTGGCGGGCGCGGACGGCGGCGGCGACCTCGGGCCGCTCGGCGAGCCGGACGGCGCCACGCACCAGCTCCGTGTAGTCGAGCACACCCTGGGCCTCGGTGACGTCCAGGTACTCGGTGAGGAAGTCGGCGGCGGCCGCCCAGTCGTCGCGCCCGGTGTCGCGGGCGAACGAGGCGAGCGTCTCGGGGTCGAGCCCCAGCTCGCGGGAGCGCGCGAGGACGGCGCGCAGCTCGTCCGCGAACCCGCGGGTGGTGAGCGCGGCGCGCAACTCGTCCGGCCAGTCGACGCCGTCCCCCCGCCAGTCGGGGTCCCGGTGGCCGGCGAGCAGTTCGCGCAGGTAGAGGTCCTGTTCTGGCCCGGAGAGCAGGCGCGGCGGCTCGGCGTAGAGCTCGCGGTCCTGGTGGGCACGGACGAAGGCGTAGGCGAAGGAGTGGAAAGTGGTGGCCCGCGGGGAACGACCTCCCATGCGGGCCGTCATCCGGCCCCGCAGCTCGGCCGCGGCCTTCCGGCTGAAGGTGAGCACCAGGATCCGCTCGGGCTCTGTGCCGTCGTCCACGCGCCGGGCGACGGACTCCACCAGCGTGGTGGTCTTGCCGGTGCCCGGGCCCGCGAGCACGAGCAGCGGTCCCCCGGGGTGGTCAACCACCGCGCGCTGGCTTGCGTCAACAGCAGGGACACGCGCGTCGACGACCGGGGTGCGTACCAGTCGATACGCTCCCGGCGCGGACGGTGGGCGGTCAGTGGACGGGACGGAGAGGCTCACGTGCATCGCGGATTCTCGGTGACGGTTGGGGAGACGGTACGCCAGTCGGCCCCCGGGACGCGACGGAATGGCGGAAGCTGGTGGGTGTGAGATCGGTACCGGCCTCAGCCACGGCCGTCCCAACGCGCCCGCCGCATGTCGAGCCGCTGCGTGCCGTCGGCCAGCGCGCGCAACGGCGTGCCCTCGGCCCGGTAGTGCTCCAACGCGCGGCGCTCGTGCCCGGGCAACGGCCGGCCGTCGGCGCGCACCACGCGCCACCACGGGACGGCGCCGCCGTAGACCGCCATCACGCGCCCGACCTGGCGCGGGCCGCCCTCGCCGACCCACTCGGCGACGTCCTTGTAGGTCAGCACGCGACCCGGCGGGATGCCCTCCACGGCGGTCAACACCCGATCGGCGTACTCCGGAAGTCGGTGGGTCTCTGCGTGGCCGGCCATGGCGCCCATGGTGCCGTATGTCACGGACCGCGCTCCTCGGCACGTCTCTCGTGTCACTATCGTCCCAAGGGCAGGGGGGAGAGCTGGTCGACAGCTCCTGCCAGAGGGGACTTTCAGGGAAGCGGCCAGTGATACGGGGCGAGGAAGAGAACGCGAAACCGCCTGTCGGCGGCGGGTGGCCGTCCACGGCTGCGGTCGGGGACGGCCACGCTCCGCGCGCGGGGCGCGCGAGCGCCGACCGCGCCGGGGGCGCGGAGGGCGGCACGGCCGACGATGAGCGTCCGCCGGACGCCGGCAGCGCGAAGCGGCGCGCCGGCGGCGGGCGGCCAGGGGGGGGCGCCGCCCGCG
>NZ_JBHXFJ010000021.1:96675-111175 GCF_042722465.1 Streptomyces sp. NPDC127098 | reverse complement strand
CGCCGGGGCCCCGAGCCTTTTCTTCACCTTGTAAACAAAAAGGTGGAACCCCCCTCCGACCTGCGGATTCCCCTCCGGCCCGCGGGCCACGCGCGGGCTGGAGGGCGGCCCGGTCCCGGGAGCCGGTTAGGCTCAGGGGGCTGAAGACAGCTGAAGAAGTCAGAGACGATCCTTTGACCAGAAGGAGACCCCCGTGCCGTCCATCGATGTCGTCGTAGCGCGCGAGATCCTCGACTCGCGAGGCAACCCAACGGTCGAGGTCGAGGTGGGCCTCGACGACGGCAGCACCGGCCGCGCGGCCGTGCCCTCGGGCGCCTCCACCGGCGCCTTCGAGGCGCTCGAGCTGCGGGACGGGGACCAGGCCCGCTACCTCGGCAAGGGCGTGGAGAAGGCCGTCCTCGCCGTCATCGAGCAGATCGGCCCCGAGCTCGTCGGCTACGACGCCACCGAGCAGCGGCTGATCGACCAGGCGATGTTCGACCTGGACGCCACCGCCGACAAGTCCTCGCTGGGCGCCAACGCCATCCTCGGCGTCTCGCTCGCCGTGGCGCACGCCGCCTCCGAGTCGCGCGACCTGCCGCTCTTCCGTTACCTCGGCGGCCCCAACGCGCACCTGCTGCCGGTGCCGATGATGAACATCCTCAACGGCGGCGCCCACGCCGACTCCAACGTGGACATCCAGGAGTTCATGATCGCGCCGATCGGCGCCGAGTCGTTCTCCGAGGCGGTCCGCTGGGGCGCCGAGACGTACCACACCCTCAAGAAGGTCCTCAAGGAGCGCGGTCTTGGCACCGGCCTGGGCGACGAGGGCGGCTTCGCGCCGAACCTGGAGTCCAACCGCGAGGCGCTCGACCTCATCGTCGAGGCCATCCAGAAGGCCGGCTACACCCCGGGACAGGACATCGCGCTGGCGCTGGACGTGGCCGCCACCGAGCTCTACTCGGACGGCGTCTACACCCTGGAGGGCAAGGCGCACACCGCCGAGGAGCTGACCGCCTACTACACCGAGCTGGTCCAGGCGTACCCGCTGGTGTCCATCGAGGACCCGCTGAGCGAGGAGGACTGGGAGGGCTGGGGGACCCTCACCGCCGCCCTCGGCGACAAGGTGCAGATCGTCGGCGACGACCTGTTCGTCACCAACCCCGAGCGGCTGCAGCGCGGCATCGACACCGCGGCCGCCAACGCGCTGCTGGTGAAGGTCAACCAGATCGGTTCGCTCACCGAGACCCTGGACGCCGTCGAGCTGGCCCAGCGCAACGGCTTCAAGTGCATGATGTCCCACCGCAGCGGCGAGACCGAGGACGTCACCATCGCCGACCTGGCCGTCGCCACCAACTGCGGCCAGATCAAGACGGGCGCCCCGGCGCGCTCGGAGCGGGTCGCCAAGTACAACCAGCTGATGCGGATCGAGGAGATCCTGGACGACGCCGCCGTCTACGCCGGCCGCAGCGCCTTCCCGCGCTTCCGCGGCTGACCCGCCGTTCTCACCCACCCGCGTCGTACCGTTGTCCCCGCCATCCGTCCCTTACGGTGGCGGGGACACGCTTTCCGCGGCCCGACCGGGTCGCACCCGCTGGCCGAAGAGGGAGGCGACGTGGCCGCGGACCGGGACCGGTTCTCCACCGCCACCAGACTCAGGGCGTTCGGTGAGCAGGCCGCCGAGCGCGTCTACCGGGCGCAGAGCCGCCGGCTGGAGCCCAAGCCGCGCCGCGGGCGGCTCACCGGGCGGGCCGCGGTGCTCGCCCTGGTGGTCTGCACGCTGATCGTGGCGCTGGCCTACCCGCTGCGCCAGTACGTCCAGCAGCGCTCCGACATCGCCGACCAGCGGCGGCTCGCCGAGGAGGCCGAGCGCCGGGTCGAGGAGCTGCGCGACGAGAAGGCGCGCTGGCAGGACGACGCCTACGTGCGGCGGCAGGCCCGCGAGCGGCTGCGGTACCTGATGCCGGGCGAGACCGGCTACGTACTGCCGGCCGACCCGGACGCGGAGGCCGCCGAGCGGTCGTCGGCCGACGCCGCGCGGTCACGCGCCGGGGGCGCCACGCCGGCGGCCCGCCCCTGGTACGAGAATCTGTGGGACGGCGTCGACCGCGCCGACGCGGTGCCGCAGGCCCGCTGACCCCCGACCCTCCGAGGCACAGCGACGAGTATGGAAACCCCGACCCCTGCCCCGACGCCGACCGACGCCGAGACCGTGCGGGCGCAGCTCGGCCGCCCGCCGCGCGGGCTGCGCGCCGTGGCGCACCGCTGCCCCTGCGGCAACCCCGACGTGGTGGAGACCGCGCCCCGGCTGCCGGACGGCACGCCGTTCCCCACCACCTACTACCTGACCTGCCCGCGTGCCGCCTCCGCCATCGGCACCCTGGAGGCCGACGGCGTGATGCGGGAGATGACCGCGCGGCTGGCCGAGGACCCCGAGCTGGCCGCCGCCTACCGGGCCGCGCACGAGGACTACGTCGCGCGCCGGGACGCCATCGAGGTGCTGCCCGGCTTCCCGAGCGCCGGCGGCATGCCGGACCGGGTCAAGTGCCTGCACGTGCTGGTCGCCCACTCCCTGGCGGCCGGGCCCGGCGTCAACCCGCTGGGTGACGAGGCCCTGGCGATGCTGCCCGAGTGGTGGCGCAAGGGGCCCTGCGTGGCGCGGCCGGCCGAGCCGGTGGCGGAGACGGTCTTCGAGCGGGAGGAAGCACCATGACGCGGGCTGCGGGGATCGACTGCGGCACCAACTCCATCCGGCTGCTGATCGCCGACGCCGACCCGGCGACCGGCCGGCTCACGGACCTGGAGCGGCGGATGGAGATCGTCCGCCTCGGGCAGGGCGTGGACCGCACGGGCCGGCTCGCGCCCGAGGCGCTGGAGCGCACCTTCGCGGCCTGCCGCGAGTACGCGGCGGCGATAGCGGCGCACGGCGTCACGCCGGACCGGGTGCGCTTCGTCGCCACCTCGGCCACCAGGGACGCCGCCAACCGTGACGAGTTCACCCGCGGCGTGCGGGAGATCCTGGGCGTGGCGCCCGAGGTGATCACCGGGGACGTGGAGGCCGCGCTCTCCTTCGACGGCGCCACCCGCGAGCTGGCGGCGCTGCCCGGGCTCACCGGCCCCTACCTGGTGCTCGACATCGGCGGCGGCTCCACCGAGTTCGTGCTCGGCGACGACGCGGTGCGTGCCGCCCGCAGCGTGGACATCGGCTGCGTGCGGCTCACCGAGCGGCACCTGCTGCGGGACGGCGTGATCGCCGACCCGCCGGGCCCCGAGCTGGTCGACGCCATGGCGGCCGACATCGACGCCGCGCTCGACCTGGCCGCCGAGCGGGTGCCGTTGACGGAGACCCACACGCTGGTCGGCCTCGCGGGCTCGGTCACCACGGTGGCCGCGATCGCGCTCGACCTGCCGGGCTACGACTCGGCCGCCATCCACCACGCGCGGATCCCGCTGGAGCGGGTGCGGGAGATCACCGAGCGGCTGCTCGCCGCCACCCACGAGGAGCGCGCCGCCATCCCCGTGATGCACCCGGGCCGGGTCGACGTGATCGGCGCCGGCGCGCTGGTGCTGCTCAGGGTCATGGAGCGGACGGGCGCCACGGAGGTCCTGGTCAGCGAGCACGACATTCTGGACGGCATCGCCCATCTGGCGGCGGGCGGGTAGGGCGGGTAGGGCCTCAGCCGAGACCGGGGTACGGCCGCTCCCGGCGGGCGGCGCCGAGGGCGGCGGCCCACCAGGACAGCTCGTCGAGCATCGTCGCGGCCGCCCGGCCGGGCTCACCGGGCTCCTTGAGGTTGCCTTCGCCGTCGAACAGCAGGTAGTAGCGCGGGAAGGAGACCACGTTGCGGACGGTGTGGGCGTGGAGTTCGCCGAAGACCTGCTTGAGCTGTTCGATCGCCAGCACGCCGCCCGTCCCGCCGCTGTAGCCGACGAAACCGATCGGCTTGGCCTGCCACTCGGTGTAGTGCCAGTCGATGGCCGCCTTCAGGGAGGCCGGGAAGCTGCGGTTGTACTCCGGGGTCAGCACCACGAAGGCGTCGGCCGCGCCAAGCCGGCCGGTCAGGTCCGCCATCTCGGCCGGCCGCGGCAGGTCAGGATCGACCGCCGGCGGCACGGGCGGCAGCGCCAGCGGCAGCGGGGCGTCGGCCAGGTCGATCAGGTCGACCTCGAACCCGCCGTGGGCGGCGACCTGTTCGGTGAACCAGCGGGCGACGACCGGTCCGAACCGGCCCTGCCGGACACTGCCCACGATCACCGCGAGCCTGAGGGGAGTGCTGGACATGTGCGTCTCCTGACTTCGGTACGTCCTGCGTGCGGTCTTCCGCGCCCCTCACGCTGCCGCCCCGGCGGGGGGCCAGGAAGACCGGACCCAGACTGGTAGTGACGGGGCCACCCTTGGCCAGGCCCTGCCCTGTTACGTTCGACGGGTGAGCGAGCACGACAACGAACTGGGCATCTTCCTGCGCGACCGCCGGGAGGCCGTGACCCCGGCCGAGGTCGGGCTGCCCGCCGGCGGGCGCCGCCGTACGCCGGGGCTGCGCCGGGCGGAGCTGGCCACCCTGGCCGGGGTCAGCGTCGAGTACCTCACCCGGCTGGAACAGGGGCGCGACCGCCGCCCTTCGGCTCCCGTGCTGTCCGCCCTGGCCGACGTGCTGCGGCTGGGCCTGAGCGAGCGCGTCCACCTGTACCGGCTCACCAAGGCCGTCGAGGGGTTCAGCTGCACCGGCGGCGACGCGCCGCCGCCGCCGGTCCGGGCCGTGCGTCCCACGGTCGAGGCCCTGCTCGCCCGCCTGGAACCGACCCCGGCCGTGCTGGTCAACCGGCTGAGCGAGGTGATCGCGCACACCGAGGGCTACGCGCGGCTGGTCGGCCCGCTCGGCCTGTTGGACGGCGCGCCGCCCAACCTGGCCCGCTTCGTCTTCACCGACGACCGCGCGCGAACCGTCTTCCCCGACTGGGAGCACGTCGCCGACCAGCAGGTGGCCGCGTTGAAGCAGGGTCCTTTCCGGGGTGACGCGCACATGGCCGCGCTGGCCGACGAGCTGACCGTGGCGGCCGGCGCGGCGTTCGCCGGCCGGGTGGCCACCGTCCCGGGCCTGCCCAGTCCCAGCGGCGTGACGCGGCTCGTCCACCCGGAGGCGGGCGAGCTGCGCCTGGCGTACGAGACGCTGGACCTCACCGCCGACGACCAGCGCGTCCTGGTCCACCTGCCGGCCGACGAGGCCACCGCCGCGGCCGTGGACCGGCTCTCCGGGGCGGGGTCCCGCGCCCTCCGGGCCGTCCCGGCCTGAGCGGCCGACCCGCCGCCACGCGGGCCCCGGAAGAAGCCTCGTGAAGTTTTTCACATGGGGATCGGCCCCGAAACCACCCCGCTGGGGCAGGTCGGGGCCGGATTGCCCGACAACGGCCGGTTCGCGCCCCGGTGATGGGCGCTTCCCGGCCGGCGGCGACCGGCCCACGGCGGCGCCGCGTGATCGGCGAAAGGGCCTCTGAGGAGCGGGTTCGCCACCGGGGCGACCCCCGCCCCCGGCCAAGCCAGGCAAAGGGCCGCGCAGTGTAGCAGAACACCCCGCCAACCTTGTGAAGCCCCTCACGAGGGGGGTGCGGAGGTCGGGTGGATACTCGATGGCATGAGCACCACGGAGCGTCCCCGAATCCTCGTCGTTGGTGGCGGGTACGTCGGTATGTACGCGGCCCGCCGCATCCTCAAGAAGATGCGCTACGGCGAGGCAACCGTCACCGTCGTCGACCCGCGCTCGTACATGACCTACCAGCCCTTCCTCCCCGAGGCGGCGGCCGGAAGCATCTCCCCGCGTCACGTCGTGGTGCCGCTGCGCCGGGTGCTCCCCAAGGCCGAGGTCCTCACCGGTCGGGTCACCTCCATCGACCAGGACCGCAAGGTCGCCAGCGTGGCGCCCCTCGTGGGCCAGCCGTACGAGGTCCCCTTCGACTACCTGGTGGTCGCGCTCGGCGCGGTCTCCCGCACCTTCCCGATCCCCGGCCTCGCCGAGCAGGGCATCGGCATGAAGGGCGTCGAGGAGGCCATCGGCCTGCGCAACCACGTGCTCGAGCAGCTGGACAAGGCCGACTCGACCACCGACGAGGAGGTCCGCCGCAAGGCGCTGACCTTCGTCTTCGTCGGCGGCGGCTTCGCCGGCGCCGAGACCATCGGCGAGGTCGAGGACATGGCGCGGGACGCCACCAAGTACTACCCGACCATCAAGCGCGAGGACATGCGCTTCGTGCTGGTCGACGTCGCCGACCGGATCCTCCCCGAGGTCGGGCCCAAGCTCGGCGAGTGGGGCCTGGAGCACCTGAAGGCGCGCGGTATCGAGGTGCACCTCAAGACCTCGGTGAAGTCCTGCGTGGACGGGCACGTCGAGCTGAGCAACGACGTGACGGCCGACTCCAACACCATCGTGTGGACCGCGGGCGTCAAGCCCAACCCGGCGCTGGCCCGCTACGGCCTGCCGCTCGGCCCGCGCGGCCACGTGGACACCCAGCCCACCCTCCAGGTGGTCGGCACCGACTACATCTGGTCGGCCGGCGACAACGCCCAGGTGCCCGACCTGGCGGCCCGCGCCGCCGGCGTGGAGAACGCCTGGTGCCCGCCGAACGCGCAGCACGCGCTGCGGCAGGCCAAGGTGCTCGGCGACAACGTCATCTCCGGGATGCGCGGCTTCCCGCAGAAGGAGTACAAGCACGCCAGCATGGGCGCGGTGGCCGGCCTCGGCCTCCGCAAGGGCGTGGCCATGATCAAGCTGGGCAAGCTGACCTTCCGCTTCCGCGGCCGGCTCGGCTGGTACCTGCACCGCGGCTACCACGGCATGGCCGTGCCGACCTGGAACCGCAAGATCCGGGTCTTCGCCGACTGGACCCTCGCCCTCTTCCTCAAGCGCGAGGTCGTCTCGCTCGGCGCGGTGGAGCACCCGCGCGAGGAGTTCTACGAGGCGGCCGCGCCGGTCACGGCCGCGGCGACCAAGCAGGTCGACCGGAAGGTCGAGGAGCAGCCCAAGGCCAAGGCCGCCGGCTGACACACCAGACCACGGCGTCCCGGAGGGGCGGACGGCTTCGGCCGGCCGCCCCTTCGGCCGTTCCGCCCGCCATGCGCTCGAAAGGCGGAATGGACGGTGCGGTAAGGGCGTTTCGGGAGGGTCTCGGTGCCAAGGTGGGCGGGGACGTGCCCCGTCCCGACTCCTGGAGGTGTGTCCCGAATGAGCGCTGCACCACGGATCGCCGCACTCGTCGAGCGGCTGCTCGGCGCGCCACCCCCCGTACTGATCCGCGCCTGGGACGGCAGCGAGGCCGGTCCCCAGGGCGCGCCCGTCGTGGTGGTCCGGCACCCGCGCGCCCTGCGCAGAATGCTCTTCCGGCCGGGCGAACTCGGCCTGGCCCGCGCCTGGGTGGCCGGCGAGCTCGACGTGGAGGGCGAGCTCTACCCGGCGCTCGACGTGATCTCGGGGATGGTCTGGAACCGCCCGGAGGGCGTGGCGCCGGCCGGCCGGTCCCTGCTCGCCGCCGGACGCGAGCTGCTGGCGCTCGCCGGGCCGGTCCCCGTGCCCCCGCCGCCGCCCCGCGAGGAGGTGCGCCGCCGCACCGGGCCGCTGCACTCGTTGCGCCGCGACCGGCAGGCCATCAGCCACCACTACGACGTGGGCAACGACTTCTACGAGCTCGTCCTCGGCCCCTCGATGGTCTACTCCTGCGCCGTGTTCGGCACCGCCGGCGACACCCTGGAGACGGCCCAGGCGAACAAGCTCGACCTGATCTGCCGCAAGCTCGACCTGCGCGAGGGCCAGCGGCTGCTGGACGTCGGCTGCGGCTGGGGCTCGCTGGCGCTGCACGCGGCCCGCGAGTACGGCGCCCGGGTGGTCGGCATCACGCTCTCCACGGAGCAGGCCGAGTACGCGCGGACCCGGGCCACCAAGGAGGGCCTGGAGGACCGGGTGGAGTTCCGGGTCCAGGACTACCGGGAGACCGACGACGGGCCCTTTGACGCGATCTCCTCGGTCGGGATGGCCGAGCACGTCGGCACCGCCCGCTACCGCGAGTACGCCGGGCAGCTGTTCGGGCTGCTGCGCGAGGGCGGCCGGCTGCTCAACCACCAGATCGCCCGCCGCCCCATGAAGGACGAGTCCAGCTACCGGATCGACCCGTTCATCGACGCCTACGTCTTCCCGGACGGCGAACTCGCCCCGGTCGGGCGGACGGTGACCCTGCTGGAGCGGGCCGGCTTCGAGGTCCGCGACCTGGAGTCGCTGCGCGAGCACTACGCCCTGACGCTGCGGCAGTGGGTGCGGAACCTGGAGGAGCGCTGGGAGGAGGCCGTCCGGCTCACCAGCCCGGGCCGGGCCCGGGTCTGGCGGCTCTACATGGCCGCCTCCGCCCTCTCCTTCGAACGCGGGCACATCGGCGTCAACCAGGTCCTCGCCGTCCGCCCGCCGGCCACCGGGGCCTCCGGGCTGCCGCTGCGCACGCGGGACTGGCGCCCGGCAGGCGGCACCGAGAAGGACCTGGCGGCGTAACCGCGACCGTCGGTGCCCAGGCCCCGTGCCACCCCCCGTGGCGGGCGCGGGACCTGGGCACCGGCCGGCCGGCTCAGTCGGCCTTGATGGCCTCCAGCATGTTGAGCTTCGCGGCGCGCCTGGCCGGCCACAGCGCGGCCAGCACACCGACCAGGGCGGCCAGCAGCAGGAAGACCGCCAGCCGGTCCCAGGGCAGCAGGAACTCGTAGGTGGCGAGCGAGCCGCGCATCATCTCGCCGACGGCCCAGCCGAAGAACACCCCGAGGCCGACCCCGAGCACGCCGCCGAAGAGCGCGATCACGATGGACTCGATGCGCACCATCCGCTTGGTGGAGCGGCGGTCGAGGCCGATCGCGCGCAGCATCCCGATCTCCTGGCGACGCTCGAAGACCGACATCGCCAGCGTGTTGATCACGCCGAGCACCGCGACGACGACCGCCATCGCGAGCAGGCCGTAGAGCATGTTGAGCATCAGCGTGAAGACGTACGCGATGTCCTCGGCGACGTCCTCCTCGTCCTGCACCAGGATCGCCGGGTTGTCGCCGAGCGCCGCCTCCAGGGACTGCTTGACCTCGTCGGTGGCGCCGTCGGCGGTGGACACCATCACCTGGAAGTCCTCGATCCGGTCCAGGTGCGGGTCGAGCGTGGCGTTGTCGAGGATGATGCCGCGCATCATCTCGCTGTCCTCGTAGAGACCGGTGATCGTCAGCCGCCCCGGCTGCCCGTCCTCGTAGGTGACGTCGAACGAGTCGCCCATGCCCAGGCCGAGGCTCTCGGCGGTGGCGGTGTCCACCACCGCGTTCTCCCCGGCGAGGCCCTCGAAGGAGCCCTCGGTGAACTCGGGGCTGACGAGGTTTCCGATGGCCGCGCCGTTGACGCCGGTCAGCATCTCGGTGTCGTCGCCGCCCGCCACCCTGGCCGGCGAGGCGCGCAGCCCGCTGACGCCGGTGACCCCCGGCTGCTCGGCCAGCGTCTCGGCCACCTCGGGGCTGAGGGGCGCGAAGTTGGCCATGGAGACCACGTAGTCGGAGCTGAGGGTCTGGGCCGCCATCTTCTCGATGGCGTTGGACACGGTGCCGGCTATCACGGTCAGTCCGGTGATCAGGGTCAGGCCGATCATCAGCGCGGACGCGGTGGCGGCGGTACGGCGCGGGTTGCGCACCGCGTTGAGCCTGGCGAGCTTGCCCGACACCCCGAACAACCGCAGCAGCGGGCTCGCCAGGGCGATCACCGGGCGGGAGAGCAGCGGCGTGAGCACGAAGACGCCGATGACCAGCAGGGCGGCGCCGCCGCCCATGGTGGCGCCGCTGTCGTCCCGGTCGATGCCGGCGAGCACCAGGGCGGCGCCGGCCCCGGCCAGCAGCGCGCCGATGGTGTTGCGCACCAGCAGCCCCCGGACGGTGGGTGCGGCGTGCACGCTGTTCATCGCGGCGACCGGCGGGATCTTGGCGGCTCGGCGCGCCGGCAGGTAGGCGGCGAGCATGGTCACCACGACGGCCACCACGAGCGAGGCGAGCACGGCGGAGCCGGAGACCACCAGCGGGCCCTCGGGGATCGTCAGGTCGAAGGAGTTCATCAGGGAGCGGAACCCGGCGGCGATGCCGACGCCGGCCGCGAAGCCGGACAGGCCGGCGACCACGCCGACGGCCAGCGCCTCGATCAGCACCGACCTGGTGACCTGGCGGCGGCTGGCGCCGACCGCCCGCATCAGGGCCAGCTCCCGGGTGCGCTGGGCGACCAGCATGGTGAAGGTGTTGGCGATGATGAAGATGCCGACGAACAGCGAGATGCCGGCGAAGGCGAGCAGCCCGGTGCGCATGCCGCTGGTGGTCGCCTCGATGTCAGCGGCCTGCTCGTCGGCGAGCTCCTGTCCTGTCATGGCCTCGGCGTCGGCCGGCAGCAGTGGCTCCACCTCGTCGAAAAGACCGGCCTGCGAGGTGCCGTCCGCCGCCTCCAGGGTGATCCTGGTGAACTCGCCCGGCAGGGCGAACAGTTCCTGTGCGGTGGCGGTGTCGTAGAGCACCAGCGAGCCGCCGGCGGCGACCGTGCCGTCCTCGGTGGTGAAGACGCCGGTGATGGTCTCCTCGCGGACCGGGCCGTTCACCGAGACGCGGGCGGTGTCGCCCACCTGGTACCCGGTGCGCTCGGCGGTGTGCGCGTCGATGGCTATCTCGCCTGGCCCGGCGGGCGCGCGCCCTTCGGCCATCGGGTACCGGGCGTCGGTGCCGGCGCCGTCCGGCCCGGCGTAGTAGTTGGCGCCGGTGGTGGACCAGCCGTCCCCGACCAGGTCGCCCTCCTTGTCGGCGAGCGCGGCGAAGCCGGTGACCTCGCCGGTGGCGGCGGCGACGCCGGGCAGCGCGGCGACCTGGTCGAGCAGCCCCTGGTCGAGGTTGGCCGCGCCGCGCGGGTCGTCCTCGGCGGCCTCGCTGTCGGCGTCCGGCTGGATGGCGAGGTCGACGTGGGTGAGGGACCGCTCGGCGCTGCGCTGGAACGCCTCGGAGATGGTGGAGGTGAAGACGAGCGTGCCGGAGACGAAGGCGACGCCGAGCAACACGGCGAGCGTGGTCATCAGCAGCCGGGCCTTGTGCGCGAGCACGTTGCGCAAGGCGGTTCGGAGCATGGGGAGTCCAGGTGAGTGGTTCGCCCACCGGCACCCTGGCCGGGGACGTACGGACGGTGGAAGTCGGGGAGTCGGCGCCGGACCGCGCCCGGCCAGGACCTGCCGCGGGCCGTCAGGCCGGAGACCTTCGGGGCGGGCCGCCAGGCCTAACTGGTGCGGCCCTTGGCGTCGAACCGCTTCATGTGCTCCAGGACCCGCTCGGCGGTCGGCTCCGGCATGTCGTCGACGACGCGGCCGTCGGCCAGGAAGACCACGCGGTCCGCGTAGGCGGCGGCGACCGGGTCGTGGGTCACCATCACCACGGTCTGGCCGAGCTCGCGCACCGAGTTCCGCAGGAAGCCGAGGATCTCGGCGCCGGCGCGCGAGTCCAGGTTGCCGGTCGGCTCGTCGCCGAAGATGATCTCCGGTCGGGCGGCCAGCGCCCTGGCGACCGCGACCCGCTGCTGCTGGCCGCCGGAGAGCTGGTTCGGCCGGTGCTTGAGCCGGTCGGCGAGGCCGACCGTGGCCACCACCCGGTCCAGCCACGCCTTGTCGGGCTTGCGGCCGGCGATGGACATGGGGAGCGTGATGTTCTCCAGGGCGCTGAGCGTCGGCAGCAGGTTGAACGCCTGGAAGATGAAGCCGATCCGGTCGCGCCGCAGTTGGGTGAGCTTCTTGTCCTTGAGGCCCGAGAGCTCGGTGTCGCCGATGCGGGCCGAGCCGGACGATATCGAGTCGAGGCCGGCCATGCAGTGCATCAGCGTGGACTTGCCGGAGCCCGAGGGGCCCATGATCGCGGTGAACTCGGCCTGCCGGAAGTCCACGGAGACGTGATCGAGGGCGACCACCCTGGTCTCGCCCTCCCCGTAGACCTTGGTGAGGTCCCTGGCCTGGGCCGCCACGGCCGAGGTGGACGCGGTGTGCGGGGCGGCGGCGATGCTGGACACGTGGTTCTCCTGTCGGGACGGGGGCAGGCACCCTCCATCGTGGTGCACGGCCGGGCCCCCGGGGATCAGCCTCCGTGCGGGTTCTGGCGAGTTCTTCGGAGGGACGGCCGGGAACCGCGCGTCATACCTGAGGAGGAGGTCATCCTGTGTGCCCGGAAGGATGCGGAGGGTTGATTTGCGTCAATCCTCGGTGGGGCCAGGGAGTTGGGTGGGGGGACGAAGCGGCATGTGGCCGGGCGGTCAGTGTCTGATGAGCCATCAGGAGCTCATAAAATCAGACAACATCGGCCTGGGGCACCGGTGTTCGGGCGAATCTGCCAGTTAAGCTCAGTAGACGCCTCAGGCGCGCACGGCGCCCGGAACGGCTTGGGATCTGTGCCCGGATGGTGGAATGCAGACACGGTGAGCTTAAAACTCGCTGGCCTTCGGGCCGTGCCGGTTCAAGTCCGGCTCCGGGCACACCAGGCGCCAAGCCGCTGACCTGCGAGAAGGTCGTACTCCGCCGCCTCGGCCGCGGCGTGTTCACGGTCGGTCGACCCCGTCGGTCCAGCCGGGCCCCAGCGTGTGGCCGCCGTTGATCCTGACGCGTTCACCCGTGACGAAGGACGCCTCGGGCGAGGCGAGGAAGCACACCGCCGCGGCGATGTCCTCGGGCCGGCCCATGCGGCCCATCGGCACGGCGGCCGCGTAGGCCGCCAGGGAGGCGGGACTCGCCCCGGCGTGCCGCTCGACCGGTATCCAGCCGGGGGCGACGGTGTTCACGGTGATCCCGTACGGGCCCAGGGCGCGGGCCCAGCACTCGGTCAGGGCGTGTTGGGCCGCCTTGGCCGCCACATAGGCCGCCATCTCGGGCAGGGCGCGCTCGAGGACGTCCGAGCCGATCTGGATGATCCGGCCGCCACCGCGTTCCCGCATGGCGGGCAGCGTCGCCCGCATCAACAGCGTGGGGCTCTTGACGAAGAACGTCAGCTGGGCGAGGTGGTCATCCCAGGTCACCTCCTTCGGGTCCAACTGGGGCTGCGGACCCGTGGCGTTGACGACGAGCGTGGTGACGGGGCCCAGCCGGTCCGTGACGTCCGCGACCAGCGCCGTCACGGCGGCCTCGTCCGTCACGTCCGCGGCGAACGCCTCGGCCGTCCCACCCGCCGCGCGGATGTCCGCCACCACCTCGCGGGCCGCGGCGCCGTCCGTCCGGTAGTTGAGGGCCACCGCGTGTCCCTCGGCGGCGAGACGGCGGGCGATGACGGCCCCGAGGCCACGGGAGGCCCCGGTGACCAGGGCGGTTCCGGTACTGGCTGCGTTCGACATGCCGTCACGATAGGTCGGTGGGACGCGGCAGGGCCATGCTCGGTGCCGGCCGGAAACCGGAGGGGTTACGGTCCGGTACGGGAACCTTCAAACCCCTTTCGCTCGTTTCTCCGACTGCACTACCGTGCAGTCTTTGCTAACGCATTACTCTGGTAGTCAAGGTCGTGCCGTGCGGCCATGGAGGAGTGAGATGAGGAGCAGCAACCCGGTCTTCACGCGTCGGGGGTTCAGTCGGGACGGTGGCTACGCCGGCTTCAACGCCGGGCCGCAGCTGCAGACCGGGAATCCGTACGCGGGTAGCCCGACCAACCCCTACGCGCAGCCGGGTAACCCGTATGCGCAGCCGCAGGTGGGCCCCGCTGGCGGATACGTGCCGCCCGCCCCCACGCGCGCCGGTGTGATGACGATCGACAGTGTCGTCTCCCGCACCGCCATCACCCTGGGCACCGTCGTCGTCGCCGCGGCGGCCGCCTGGATCACGGACATGCCGGTCGGCGTCGGTGTGCTCTTCGCCCTCGTGGCGCTGGGCCTCGGCCTCTGGCAGTCCTTCAAGCGTGAGCCGTCCCCCGCGCTGATCATGGCGTACGCCGTGGCGGAGGGCCTCTTCCTCGGCACCATCAGCAACGCCATCAACGCGGTGGCGCCCGGCGCGGCCATGCAGGCCGTGATCGGCACCATGGCGGTCTTCGCCGGCGTGCTGTTCATGTACAAGCAGCGGATCATCCGCGTCACCCAGCGCTTCACCCAGTTCGTGCTGGCCGCGGCCCTGGGCTTCGTGCTCCTCTCCATGGTCAACCTGATCGTGGCCATGATCGGCGGTGGCAACGGCCTGGGCCTGCGTGACGGCGGCCTCGGCATCCTGTTCGGCATCGCCGGCGTGGTGCTCGGCGCCTGCTTCCTCGCCCTGGACTTCAAGCAGGTCGAGGACGGCATCGCGTACGGCGCCCCGGAGAAGGAGGCCTGGCTGGCCGCCTTCGGCCTGACCCTGACGCTGGTCTGGATCTACCTGGAGTTCCTGCGCCTGGTGGCCATCCTGCAAGGGGACTGACCCACGGCTGTTCGAGGGGCCCGGCGAGACGACGTCTCGCCTGGCCGCCACCCGCGCGCTGTGGCCCGAACTGCCCGGGGTGGCGGGGGCGTTC